>NZ_JAMXXC010000009.1:0-104644 GCF_024129855.1 Acinetobacter lwoffii | reverse complement strand
TGGTAAAGATGGCGAGCCGACGCATAACTTTACCCCGGGTTATGAACTGCATGCCAAATACACAATTTTCGCTGAAGGCTGTCGTGGTCACCTCGGTAAACGTCTGATCCAGAAGTTCAACCTGGATAAGGACGCTGATCCGCAGCACTACGGTATCGGCATTAAAGAGCTTTGGGAAATCGATCCTGCCAAGCACAAACCGGGTCTGGTCATGCATGGTGCCGGCTGGCCGCTTTCTGAAACTGGTTCTTCAGGCGGATGGTGGCTCTACCACGCCGAGAACAATCAGGTGACCCTGGGCATGATCGTGGATCTTTCTTACACTAACCCGCATATGTATCCGTTCATGGAAATGCAGCGCTGGAAAACCCATCCTTTAATCAAGCAATATCTGGAAGGTGGTAAGCGTATTTCCTATGGTGCGCGTGCCGTGACCAAAGGTGGCTTTAACTCACTACCAAAATTCACTTTCCCAGGTGGCTCGTTAATTGGTGATGATGCCGGCTTCCTGAACTTTGCCAAGATCAAGGGTTCTCATACGGCGATGAAATCCGGCATGCTCTGCGGTGAAGCGGTGTTTGAAGCGATTGCTGCTGGTGTAGAAAAAGGCGGTGATCTGGCGGTGGCGCGTGTTATAGAGGGCGAAGATTTCTTTGTGAAAGAACTCACCGCATATACCGACAAGTTCAACAACAGCTGGTTAAAAGAAGAGTTATACAACTCGCGTAACTTTGGCCCGGCAATGCACAAATTCGGTCAATGGATCGGTGGTGCCTTTAACTTTATCGACCAGAACGTGTTTAAAGTTCCGTTCACCTTGCATAATCTGGTTCAGGACCATGCTGCGCTAAAAACCCAGGCAACTGAAAGCTTTAAGCCGAACTATCCAAAACCGGATGGTAAGCTGACCTTTGACCGTCTGTCTTCGGTGTTTGTATCGAATACCGTGCATGAAGAGAACCAGCCAGCACATTTGAAACTGACTGATCCGTCCATTCCGGTGGAAGTAAATCTGCCGAAATGGGATGAGCCTGCACAGCGTTACTGCCCGGCGGGTGTTTATGAGCTCATGGAGAATAATGATGGTTCAAAACGCTTCCAGATCAATGCAGCCAACTGTGTGCACTGCAAGACCTGTGATATCAAGGATCCGTCCCAGAACATCACATGGGTAACACCGGAAGGTGGTGGTGGTCCGAATTACCCGAATATGTAAGGTAATTCTTGTGAATGAGAAAAATACATTCATTTCTCACATTCACATACCCAATCTTGAAGCAGTTAGTATTAACACTTCACTTTAATTTTTTAGGTAATTCCAGTTCCCTCGGGAGCTGGGATTAATAAATTTTCAAATAGAAAAATAGAAAAATAGAAAAATAGAAAAATAGAAAAATAGAAAAATAGAAAAATAGAAAAGATCGCATATAAGGTCAGAGATAAAAAGGGCCTACTCGAAACCGAGTAAGCCATCTTTAAGATTTAAAACAAATGACGAAAAATTTTAGTCATTCATCTATGGATTATTGCTGAGCCACAAACTTGGCACGCGCTGCATGCAATTTCTTATAGCTGTCAATTAAACGTAGATGACGATCCAGCCCTTTAAGCTGCATGTTGGTTTCGGTCAAACCATAGAAACGAACTGTGCCTTCGATTGAACCTAGAACGGCATCCATACGGGCACCACCAAACATACGACGGAAGTTGTGTTCATAATCTTCCAGTTCCATTTCATCATCCAGAATGACTTCCAGAACGACATTCATGCACTGGTAGAACAAGCCACGTTCAACGGTATTAGTATTGAACTGCAGGAACTGCTCAACCAGATCTTTGGCTTCTTCAAATTGCTGCAAAGCCATATAAATTAGAAGTTTCAGTTCGAGAATCGTCAGTTGACCCCATTCGGTATTTTCATCGAACTCAATACCGATTAAGGTTTTGATCTCGGTATAGTCATCCTCATCTGCTTCTTCCAGACGCTCAACCAGTGCTTCCAGTTGTTCATCATCCAGACGGTGCAAATTCAGGATATCTTCACGGTATAACAAAGCCTTGTTGGTATTGTCCCAAACCAGATCTTCTACCAGATAAATTTCCGAATAGCCCGGTACCAGAATACGGCAAGCTGTTGCACCTAGATGCTGATACACCGCCATATAAACTTCATGGCCCATGTCTTCCAGAATTGTGAATAATTCCTGAGCTTCATCCGCATTCGAGTTTTGACCATTATTGGTGAAATCCCACTCGACAAAATCATAATCTGATTTCGCGCTGAAGAAACGCCAAGACACCACACCGCTCGAGTCGATGAAATGCTCAACAAAGTTATTCGGTTCAGTTACTGCATTGCTGCTAAAAGTTGGTTTTGGCAGATCATTCAGACCTTCAAAACTACGGCCTTGTAACAACTCAGTCAGACTGCGTTCTAATGCCACTTCAAAGTTTGGATGGGCACCGAATGAGGCAAATACACCGCCGGTACGCGGGTTCATCAAGGTAACGCACATGACCGGGAACTGACCGCCTAGTGAAGCATCTTTGACCAGAACCGGGAAGCCCTGTTCTTCCAGACCTTTAATGCCTTCAACAATTTTTGGATATTTTGCCAGAACATGTTCAGGCACATCCGGTAGTGCCAGTTCACCTTCCAGAATTTCACGTTTTACCGCACGCTCAAAAATTTCAGACAGACATTGTACTTGCGCTTCAGCCAAGGTATTCCCGGCGCTCATCCCGTTACTTAAGTAAAGGTTTTCGATTAGATTTGATGGGAAATAAACGGTTTCACCATCAGATTGACGTACAAATGGCAGTGAGCAGATGCCACGTGCTTTATTACCAGAGTTGGTATCATAAAGATGGATACCCAATAATTCATCTTCAGGATCATAAATTTCACGGGTATGTTCATCTAAAACTTCTGCAGGTAGTTCGCCATTCAGACCTGGCTGGAACCATTTTTCATCTGGATAATGCACAAATTCGGCATTGGCAATATCCTCACCCCAGAACTGGTCGTTATAGAAGAAGTTACAGTTCAGACGCTCAATAAATTCACCCAAAGCAGATGCCAGCGCACTTTCTTTGGTCGAACCTTTACCGTTGGTAAAGCACATTGGCGACTGCGCATCACGAATATGCAATGACCAGACATTCGGCACGATATTACGCCAAGACGCAATTTCAATCTTCATGCCGAGGCCTGCCAGAATGGCAGACATATTGGCAATGGTTTCTTCCAGCGGCAGGTCTTTACCTGGAATGAAAGTCGTATGATCAGAAGCCAGACTTGGCATCAATAAAGCTTGAGCATCCGCATCAATGCTTTCCACTTCTTCAATGACAAATTCAGGACCGGTTTGAATTACTTTCTTGACAGTACAACGATCAATCGAACGTAAAATCCCTTGGCGGTCTTTTTCAGAAATATCAGCCGGCAGTTCCACCTGAATTTTAAAAATCTGTTTATAGCGGTTTTCAGGATCAACAATATTGTTTTGAGATAGGCGGATATTGTCGGTCGGAATATCACGTGCCGCGCAATAGACTTTGACAAAATAAGCCGCACATAAAGCTGAAGATGCCAGAAAATAATCGAATGGGCCGGGTGCCGAACCATCGCCTTTATAGCGGATCGGCTGATCGGCGATTACCGTGAAGTCATCGAACTTGGCTTCCTGACGAAGATTATCGAGATAATTGACCTTAATTTCCATGTGGATACCTAAATATTCTTATGTGCCGTCACGGACAGATAAGATGCTGAATCTGAATATACAAGCCGGTTCACGGAGGAGAACTTGAATGAAAAATAGAAAATGGTCAGGTTATACCATTTGACGAAGTGTCTGGATAACGCTGCCGAGAATGGGCGCTATTATAGAATTATTTTATGAAATTGATAATATTTGTCTGAAATTCTGGCAGATTAAACCAGATCCTCAGTCTTTCCTGAGCTGCCGGAGCATGAATCAACTTCAAGTCATGGCTTATACTATTAATCAAAGTTGCAGATAAGGCAGATTTTCACCCGCCTAGTCTGAATGATTTCATAATTTTAAAAATCATAACTCAGTGCAAATACTGCAAGATTACGCTGCTTGTCATCATAGCGGTCATAACCGCCAAAGATATATTCACCTGACACACTCAACTGCGGTAAAAGCGCATAACTGAGTCCGGCAGAAGCATAACGAAAGGCAAACTGCTTTTCGGTATCGCCCAGTTCACCGCCCTCATATTTGCCTTCATCGTTAAAATAGCTTCCTGCTGCTGTAATGCTGGCATTGAGACGATCATTTAACTGGTGGCTCAGGTTAAGCGTATAAAAAGTATCGCCCTGATTAGCATAAGCCACATCATACAGATAGGTCGATACGCTGGCGCCGATACTGGTTTGATCATTCAACGCACGACTTACATTTAAGCCCAACTCATTTCCAGTGGTGTTCTCACCGCCCGGATAATAATAGGTCGCATTCCATAAATCCCAGTCATAATTTTCGCTGCTATAGGTATAACCCAGCAGAAAATCATGCTCGAATTTGTCTGAACGATGTCCCGGACGCCCCTGCACTTCTGCATAAGAGTATCCAAGCGTAGATCCCCAATATCCAACATAAAAATTGCCATAAGCCAGATTCAATGCAGCCTGTACAGCAACGTCGTCATTTTCAGGTGCATTGGTCAAACCACGGGAGACGTACTTGGAGACCACACTCAAGTTTCCGCTTGCTTCTATTTTTTTTACTTCCGCATCATCAGCATAACAGTAAAAACTTGAAACAGCAGCACAGCCAAACAGCACTGTTTGATTGAATATTTTCATAAAATATAAATTGTATTAAGCAAAGCCGGAGATAAAACGAAAGCAGTCGAGATTTTATCTCCGTTTTGGGGAAAAAATTGAAATTCGTTTTACTCCTGCTTTACTAGACGACAGGAATAAAACCATAATTTAAGCGCGAGGCGCCTTGTAAAAAGGTGCAGATGAAGGCGCAAGAGCAGGTTTGCCACGAATATGGTCTGCCAGTTTTTCAGCGATCATAATCGTAGTTGCATTGAGGTTACCGGTAATGATCAAAGGCATAATCGAGGCGTCAATCACACGCAACCCCTGCATTTCATGTACGCGTCCATAACCATCGACAACCGCCATGTCATCCTCACCCATTTTACAGCTACATGATGGATGATACGCGGTTTCTGCATGATTACGAACAAATTCATCAATTTCAGCATCTGTTTGTAGATGTTTTCCCGGACTGATTTCTTCACCACGATAGGGATCCAATGCCGGCTGATGCATAATTTCCCGGGTAATCCGGATGGCATCGCGGAATTCACGCCAGTCCTGCTCGGTACTCATATAGTTGAACAGAATACTTGGATGCTCAAAGGGGTCTTTGGATTTCAGACGGACACGGCCACGTGACGGTGAACGCATAGAGCCCACATGAGCCTGAAAGCCATGTTCATGAATGGCATTGGTGCCATTATAATTAATCGCCACAGGCAGGAAATGATACTGGATATTGGGCCATTCAAATTCGTCTGAAGAGCGGATAAAACCACCAGCTTCAAACTGGTTACTGGCTCCAATACCTTTACCTAAAAACAACCATTCAGCGCCAATCATCGGCTGGTTATACCATTTGAGTGCCGGATATAAGCTAACCGGTTTTTTGCATTTATATTGCAGGTACATTTCCAGATGGTCTTGCAGGTTTTCACCCACACCAGGCAAATCCTGAACCACAGGAATATCCAGACTTTTTAACAGTTCGGCCGGACCTACACCGGAGCGTTGCAGGATTTGTGGCGAGGCAATTGCACCTGCACATAGTAGAACTTCACGATCCGCAAAGACCTGAATCGGCTGTAAGGTATTTTGACCTTCAAAATATTCTACGCCAATCGCCTGATTGCGATTAAACAGAATTCGGTTGGTCATGGCATGGGTAATAATGGTGAGATTATCCCGGCCTTTGGCTATATCGAGATAACCACGTGCTGTACTGGAACGACGGCCTTGCGGCGTTACAGTACGGTCCATCGGCCCAAAACCTTCCTGCTGATAGCCATTCAGGTCATCAGTACGTGGATAACCGGCCTGTACACCTGCCTCGACCATGGCATGGAACAGTTCATTATTGCCATTTTTAGGTGTTGCCACCGAAACCGGTCCAGAATCACCATGATAATCATTGCCGCCAATATCGCGCGTTTCAGCTTTTTTATAATACGGCAGACATTCAGCATAGCTCCAGTGTTCTAGCCCCTTCAGGCTGGCCCACTGTTCCAGATCCATGGCATTACCGCGAATGTAGCACATGCCGTTAATTAATGAAGAACCGCCCAGGCCTTTCCCGCGCCCGCATTCCATCCGACGGTTATTCATATGTGGTTCGGGGTCGGTCAGGTAGGCCCAGTTATAACGGCGTCCCTGCAATGGATAAGCCAATGCAGCAGGCATTTGTGTTCTGAAGTCTAGACGGTAATCCGGCCCACCTGCTTCCAGCAATAGGACTTTCACATCCGGATCTTCAGTTAAACGCGCTGCGAGTACATTCCCTGCCGAACCTGCACCGATAATAATATAGTCGTAATTCATCCAATCCTCCCTTATGCGCTAAATACAGACTGGAAAGGACTAAGTTCAACTTGCACCGACTTGGTCTGGGTATATTGCTGTAGCGTGACAATACCGTTTTCGCGACCGACACCTGAATGTTTATAGCCACCGACAGGCATTTCTGCCGGTGATTCGCCCCAGGTATTAATCCAGCAAATGCCGGCTTCGATTTGATGAATAATACGATGCGCACGTGCCAGATTCGGTGTCACGACACCAGCTGCCAAACCATATTCGGTATCATTGGCACGACGAATCGCCTCTTCTTCTGAGTCATAACTCAGAATACTCATGACTGGACCAAAAATTTCTTCACGGACAATCGTCATGTCGTCACGGCAATCGGTAAATACCGTTGGTAGCACATAAGCGCCTTGGGCAAACTGCTCATCTTCAGCACGGCCGCCACCACACAATAAGCGTGCACCTTCGATCTTGCCCTGTTCAATATAGCCCAGCACTTTTTCCATATGAGAGAAGCTGGACATTGGACCAAAATTGGTCTCAGGATCAAGTGGATCCCCCATACGGATATAAGGAATACGCTGCAAAATCTTGTCTTCAAATTCTGCTTTCAAGGCCAAAGGGATAAATACCCGGGTTCCATTGGTACAGACCTGACCAGAACTGTAGAAGTTAGCCATCATGGCTATATCTGCCGCCAGATCCAGATCGGCATCTTCACAGATAATCAGCGGGGATTTTCCGCCCAGCTCCATGGTGACTTCTTTCAGGCTGGAATTTGCAGCTTGGGCCATGACTTTTTTGCCGGTTGCGACACCACCGGTAAATGAAACTTTGGCTATGTCCGGATGTGAAGTCAGATAGCCACCAATGTCACCACTACCGGTCACCACATTAAATACACCATGTGGCACACCGGCTTCTGTATAAATTTCTGCCAGTTTTAATGCAGTTAATGGCGTGATTTCACTGGCTTTAAAGATCATGGCATTGCCTGCTGCCAGTGCAGGTGCAGATTTCCATAATGCGATCTGAATCGGGTAATTCCATGCACCAATCCCGGCGACCACACCCAAAGGTTCACGTCGGGTATAGACAAATGAACTGCTTCTGAGTGGGATTTGCTGACCTTCTAATGCTGGCAAAATACCTGCATAGTATTCAAGTACATCTGCACCTGTCGCAATATCGACGGTGGATGTTTCACTGAAAGCTTTACCACTGTCGAGACTTTCTAAACGCGCCAGCTCATCATTACGTTCACGGAGGATGGCAACAGCCTTGTTCAAAATACGCGAACGTTGAATCGCCGTCATTTCTGCCCAGACTTTTTGTCCTTTCTGTGCCGATTCAACAGCGCGATCGATATCTTTTCGCGTACACACTTGCACGTCTGCCAGAACTTCGCCTGTTGCAGGATTAATCGTTTGAAACGTGCTATTGGACGTTGCATCGACATATTGTCCATGAATATAAGGACGTTGCAGTTTGAATGTTGTCAATGGAATTTCCTCGCAGGTGGGTTATTTGAGTTGTTGCCGGATATATTCACTACACAGTTCAATCGGCAGTTCCGGGTCAATTTCGCCATTTACCAAAGCACCTCTTAGCCAGAATCCGTCAATCAATGCTGCCAGACCTTGAGCGGATTTCTCTGCCTGGTCTTTACTCAACTTTTTCATGAATTCATATTTGAGATTGGAATGTAAACGGTAATGATTGATTTGCTGTAAACGGTGTAATTCAGGTTGGTGCAAACTGCTAGCCCAGAACGCCAACCAGACTTTCATGGCTGCTTTGTCCGTTTGTGGAGCAGCAAAATTACCGCGTACGATCGCCAGCAGGCGCTGCTCCGGTAAGTCATCAACCTGTATCTTTATCTGTGCAACAGATTTACCCAATTGCTGCAATAAGTAACGCATTGTGGCTTCAATCAGCCCATTTTTACCTTGAAAATAATGACTTATGATACCAGTTGAAACACCTGCCCTCTGAGCAATCTGACTAATTGACGCTTCTGCAAAACCTAGCTCATTCACTGCAGCTAAGGTGGCATCGATCAGTTGCTGACGACGGATCGGTTGCATACCAACTTTTGGCATAGGACTAACCTGAATAACGGATATAACAATAGAAAGCCACTCTGCTAAAAAATTAGCAGAATGAGGTAACAATTCATAAACGCTTTTTTAATTGAACGTTCAATTAATAAAAATTATAGTGCCAGCTCACCCTTGATGTACAGCGCAGTTTGTTTTGGATTTGCAAAAGTTTGTAATTCACGAAAACAAGGAAGCTTTACCGCAGGCTTTTGCTTTTAAATCACACTGCACTGTAGATCATCCGGCAACAAAACGATGGTTAGAGATTTATGCAAAAGAAAAATGAAGAGAAGCAAGATAGTCTGAATAAAGTGGTTTTTTATTTTTCGGCGACGCTTATTCTGCTGTTTTCTATCATTACCATTTTATTTAATGAACAAGCCAATCAAGTCATTATCAATATCTTAAACTGGGTCAGTCGTACCTTTAGCTGGTATTATCTGCTGGCGGCAACGCTGTATCTGGTTTTTATCGTCTTTATCGCCTGTTCCCGTTATGGCGAGATTAAACTCGGCCCTAAACATTCCAAACCAGAATTTAGCCTGCTGAGTTGGTCGGCAATGCTATTTTCTGCCGGGATCGGGATTGACCTGATGTTTTTCTCGGTGGCGGAACCGCTTTCCCACTATATGAATCCACCTGTGGGCGAAGGTGAAACTTTTGAAGCTGCGCGCCAGTCCATGGTGTGGACCCTGTTTCACTACGGTTTAACTGGCTGGAGTATGTATGCGCTGATTGGGGTCGCGCTAGGTTATTTCAGCTATCGCTACAATTTACCGCTCACCATTCGATCAGCACTCTATCCTATTTTTGGAAAAAGAATTAATGGTCCAATTGGCCATACTGTGGATACGGCTGCAGTACTCGGCACAATTTTCGGGATTGCCACGACATGCGGGATTGGCGTTGTGCAATTAAATTATGGCCTGCATGTATTGTTTGATTTACCAGAAAATATCTGGATTCAAACTGCACTCATCGCCGTTGCCGTGATTATTACTATTATTTCAGTCACTGCCGGTGTCAATAAAGGCATCCGGATCCTGTCTGAAATTAATATCTATGTATCAATTGGGCTGCTGCTATTCATTCTGTTTGTAGGAAATACCGAGTTTTTATTAGCCGCCTTGATTCAAAATTTTGGTGACTATATCAGCCAGTTCCCGAAACTTTCTTTAACCAGTTTTCCTTTTGAACAACCGAAAGAGTGGATGAATAGCTGGACCCTGTTCTTCTGGGCATGGTGGATTGCCTGGTCACCTTTTGTCGGTCTGTTTCTTGCCCGTATTTCCCGTGGTCGTACCATTCGCGAATTTGTCACCGGGACTTTGGTTATTCCTCTGTTATTTACCCTGACCTGGTTGTCTATTTTCGGTAACAGTGCTTTATACAGCGTGATTTTTGATGGTAATACTCAACTTGCTACGACAGTTTTAGAAAATCCGGCACATGGTTTTTATGATCTGCTGGCGCAGTATCCAGGCTTTACGTTTACAGCAGGTGTCGCAACTATTACCGGCTTACTGTTCTATGTGACCTCAGCGGACTCGGGGGCATTGGTATTGGGAAATTTCACGACCAAATTCACTAATATTGAACATGATTCACCGCGCTGGCTGAGTGTGTTCTGGGCCATTGCCATCGGTTTGCTGACTTTGGCAATGCTCATGGCGAATGGCGTAACAGCATTACAGAACACCACGATTATTATGGGCCTGCCTTTTAGTTTCGTGATTTTCTTTGTGATGGCCGGACTGTATAAGTCCTTGCGTCTGGAGGATTTTCGGCAGGCCAGTACCAGTCTGAATGCTGCGCCTGTGGTCGGTAATGTGGATATCCTGAACTGGAAGAAGCGTCTGAGCCGGGTCATGCTGCATCCAAGCCTGTCCCAGACCCGGACCATGCTGGATAATGTTTGCAAACCAGCCATTGAGGCCGTTGCAACCGAGTTAATTGACAAAGGCATTCAAGTAAATATTCAGGAAAAATCGCTTGAGGAAGAACCTGAACTGTATCACCTGGATCTGACCATTCAGCTCGATGAAGAAGAAAACTTTGTCTATGAAATATGGCCGGTACGCTATGACACGCCAAATTTCAGTTCACGTGGTAAACGAACCAAACGTTATTACTATCGTCTGGAAAGTTATCTGTTTGAAGGCTCTCAGGGCAACGATCTGGTCGGTTATAGTAAGGAACAGGTGATCAATGACATCCTGGATAAATATGAACGCCATATGATGTATCTGCATATTAACCGGATCAGCCCAGGTAAACGTCCGCTGTTCCCGGACCGTGAAATCTAGGATATCTCAACTACGGAAGGACTGAATGATGTCAGAAAGTTTGAATGCATTTGCCCTGTTTTTCTCCCTGCTCAACCCTTTTCTGATGAGTATTTATATGCTCGGAATTATCCGTAATTCCGACGCAAAAGTATTCAACATGGCATTGATTCAGGGCAGTCTGATCAGCTTTATTGTGTTCATCATTTTTGCAAAAACCGGTGAAGCCTTCTTTAATGAAGTCTTGCATGTACGGTTTGAGTCCTTCCAGATTTTTGGCGGTATTATTTTTCTGGTGATTGGCTATCGTTATGTCTTTCAAGGTGCTGATACGATTGGTGTGATGCGTGGAGCGCCCAGTCATCTGGCGGGTACGATTGCCATGCCGTTTATGATCGGTCCCGGCACCATTTCGGCTTCCGTGATTACCGGGATTCAGCTCAGTTTAATGCAAACCATTCTGGTGATTTTCTTTACCCTGTTTCTGACCTGTAGCTTGCTAATTCTGATGAAATACCTGCATGATCATTTACAGCATAAATATTCCAACTACATTGACCTGTATGTCGATATTGTCGGTCGTGTTGCAGCGCTTCTGATTGGTACGATTGCCATTGATATGATTGTGACAGGCGTTACCGGAATTTTGGAAACCTGATAAATCCTTTCTATCAATAAATAAAAAGAGCGGTTTTTACCGCTCTTTTTTTGATTTTAAATAATTAAAATTTAAATGACACACCGGCATAAGTAGAAAAACCTTCACCTGGCGAAGATCGCGCTACATCAGCACCTTGATCATTTAAACCAGGAATCACGACCGCAGCATATTTTTCATCAGTGATATTTTTAAAGTTGATCCAGGTTTTCCATGATTGATGCTCTGGCGCATAACCCAGGTCAATGCCCCAGATCTGATAGTCGTCACTAAATCGGCTATTGGCATAATCATGCGCCATTTTGGATACATATTCAGTATTCAGACCAATATAGAGGCCATTATTCAAGGCATAACTCAGTTGAGCCTGATAAAGATGTTTAGGGATTCCCGGCAACTGGTTTTTGCCAAACAATGGATCATTTTTGTACTGAAAATCGCTAAGTGTATAAGCCTGTTGCAGACGCAGTTCGCCATATTCGGATTCATGCAATGGCGTATCCAGACTTAGCTCCACCCCTTGATGAATCGTTGGCGTGGCATTTGATTCAACAGCAATGGGCTCTGAAGGTCGATTCGATCCATCTTCATAGGTTTTAATCATTTCAGAGGTTAACAGTTCATTTTTCACTTTGGAATAATAGTAGCTCAGTGCCCAGTCTCCAAAGACTGATTGTCCACGTCCACCCAGTTCAAAGCTATTGGCGGTTTGCGTGTCCAAATAGATGGGCGCGCGCACCCGGCCTGAAGCGACACCACTGTCAAAATAATACGGTGAAGACCAAGCCATCGCCCAAGGATGTGCTGGCTCAATGCTGCGGCTTAAATTGGCAAACCATTGCACAGACTCATTCGGCTGATAGGTCAAACCAAGTCGTGGTGCAAAATTCCATTCATAACGGCTGACTTCAGGACTCGCCACAGGATAAGTTACTTCACTTTCCCGATGGGTATACACCGCTGCCAGTCCCAAATCTAATTTGAACTGATCATTTAATGTGGTTTCCTGATCAAATTGCAGGACGTTGTCTGAACCGCGATAGGTATAACGGCGGGTAACGGTATCTGCCGGATACAAAGTTCCATCAATAGTCGTATCACGTCGGATGGTTTCCGTTACACCACTGTCCGGACGATGAGTCGTGCTGCGCAAGGCAATACGCCCCTGATGCTCCAGACCTAGAAACTGGTAAGGTTTTTCATACTGGAAGCGCGCTGTAATATCTTCATAATCGACATTGGTACGATAACTGCTTTCACGTAAATCCAGCGGATAATGATGATAAGCCAGACTGCCAGTCAGTTTTGCATCATCCTGTAAATTCCAGGTCGTGGTATTGGCCAGCCAAGTACTGCCCGGCTGAATCCGTTTGGCATCTACCGCTAAATTAAAGCTATTCGCTGCTTCAGGATCATTTTTGAGCTGTTCTTGTGTAATCCGTCCTGGAGTTAAATGCTTGCTCTCACGGTAACGAGCATAAAAACGGGTTTCGATATCCGGACTGATCTGATAGCCCAAATTAAAAGCCAGACCCTTACCATCGCCTTCAGCATGATCCTGAATTCCATCAAACTGGGTACTCGTCAGCGCCAGATAATAATCCATCTGATCCAGCTTTCGGCCGGTACTAAACTGATATTTTTGATAACCATGGCTGCCCATTTCATATTTGAGTTCAGAGCCATCCTGATCTGCGCCGGTCTTGGTTCTATAGTTGATTGTTCCACCTAAGGCCAGTCCGCCTTGCTTAAAGCCATTGGCTCCGCGATAAACCCCGACATGATCAATCCACCAGGGTTCTAGCAGTTCATACGCTGTGCCGCCCGGTCCGGTAAATGGAATATCGTCAATCAGGACGTGCGTACCGGATGCGTGTGCACCTGAAGTCCGGTTGATTCCTGAACCACGGATTGAGACTTTTGCACCTTCATTTCCTGCAGACTGGGCATAAATTCCTGGCTGTAAACGGAACACATCGGCTGTGGTCGCAAGTCGTTGCTGTTCTAACTGCTGCTCGCCAATAAAATTCGTTCCTCCTGAAACCTGAGCCAGCTCTTTCTGATATTGCTGCTGCGGATTGGCATTTTGCTCAGCGCTGATCACAATGGTATTCAGCTGTTGAACGTTGCCCGGTTCTACGGCAGTTTCAGCATAAAGATGACCTGAGACAATCGACAGAATCATGAGGCTCAGCGGGCTTTTCTTGAGAGGAATTTTTGTCATGTGCATGGCGATTTTATACAGTCCTGTATAAGTGATTCCGTTTTATGAGAGGAAATCAGTTTAAAATTTATGCTGTAGCATAGATCAACATTGTTATTTTCAGGAGTTATTTTGTGCCAAAAAATTGACTGATCAGCGTATGTTCTTTCATTTTATTTAATCTTTTTATTAAAAATCAACTTGCAAGATCAGAACCACATCCTCACAAGTTCCAAGAACTTAATTTTTAAGTATTTGATATTTAATAATATGCAATTTAATTCTACACAGATGTATTTCTACTTGGCAAAATGTGATAATTAGAAAAATTTATAATCGACCAAACCAGTTCTTTAATTTCTAAAGTTGACAGAAGTTGTATATTTTCTGACTCGAAGTAGACAAAAGTAACCTCATCATCTTATAGAAAAATTGAAATTCTTGAGAGAAAAAAGTCTATTCTTAAAAATCCTGACGATGCAGGATTTTTAAAAATAACGGACTAAATATATTTAACTATTCGCAAATTAGCTGTAATAGACCTGTCTTTTCTTGGAAAACCGATCCAGCTGTTTCAAGAAGCCTTCAAAATAATCTTTCTGCTTTTCTTCTGTGCGATAGCCGGCGTATAAAGTTCGACGTAATCCTTCAGGTGCCACACAGTCGAGGCGGCGTGAAGTGACCCAGCCTTTCTGCTCATATTCATTTACCACCCAATCAGGTAATGCACCAATCCCGCGACCACTTGCCACCAGCTGAATCAGCATTTGGGTCAAATCTGTGGTGCGAATGTCTTTTGGTAGAATATTAGCGGGAATAAACAGACGCGACATAATGTCCAAACGGTGTTTATCCACCGGATAAGTTACCAGCGTTTCTTCAGCAAGCTCCTGAACAGTAATCTCTTTCGCACGTACCAGTGGATGGGTATTGGATAAAACCAAGCGTGATTCGTATTCGAAAATCGGGAAATATTCAATGCCTTTAAGCGCAATTGGATCAGCCGTAATCAGTAGATCAAACTCTCCGGTTTGTAATAATTCATGCGGATTCGATTCAAAACCTGAAGCAAAGTCCAGGTCTACATCCGGATATTGCATCCGGTATTGATTGAGTAGTGGCATCAACCAGTCAAAACAGCTATGACATTCAGAGGAGAAAACTATTCGTCCGGTCTGGCCATGCACAATACGGCTGATATCGCTCTGTGCAATTTGAACTTGCGGTAATATTTCATCTGACAGTTTTAACAACCGCTCCCCAACATTTGAAAAACTTACGGGACGACTACGCCGATTCACTACTTCAACCCCGAACCATTGGTCGAGTTCACGTAGCTGATGTGACAAGGCTGATGGGGTTAAACATAAATCACTTGCTGCTGCAACCAGAGAACCATGCTCCCGCAGAGCAGTTAAAGTTCTTAAATGGCGGAGTTCTATCATGGAAAATACCGGAAATTTCAAAAGACGGATGACACTTAATTTGTCTTAAGCATAACCCATTTCTCTTATTTTATTTAGTTTTTCTCATTTTTAAATCATAATAATGAGATATATTCACCTATTGGGTTTGTAGGTTTGAATTGCTATTCCCTTAATTTTTATTAATTTAATTTTATTGATTAAATTAATTTTATTAAATTTGTCTATAAAATAGCGCTTAAATTTACAGCAGCAACAAGATAGAAAACTAACTTCGGTATAAAAGTCACAGAATAATTTTGCTCAATTCATACAATAAAAAGTAGAAAATATTTTAGAGGATGAAAGACTATGTCCAATCCAACCGACCGAAATGATGATGAACTCACTGAAGAGCAACTTGATCCGCAAGAAAAACAGGATCGCGAGATCCAGCGAGGTCAATTAGGTCTTCATGATCCACAGCGACAACGTGATCAACTGCGTCAGGAAAGACAGGACGAAGAACAGAATCAATAAATTTTTCAAGGATTCAAAAATACAAAAACTCCCCGTTCTTAAAAATGGATGGGGAGTTTTTTTTCAGTATTAAAAAGTTAGGGACTAGTTTTCGCATCACAACATCTTATACATCTGATCTAACCTGAACAGCTCACCTTCTTGGATGAGTGCTGTTTTACTATTTCGCTTCTGTAGAGGCTTTTGCTTGTAGGGGCTGCGCCTGTGTTTCTGCTGTTTTTTTCTTGGCCTGAATTTGTGCCGCTATTTCCTGATTTTTCTCAGCAAAACGCAAGCCACCATCTCCGGCGAGACTTGTTTGGCTCATCACCATGCTGCTGCCCAAGATTAAAATCAGCTTAAAAAATTGATTTTTCATGTCTCATCTGCCTTTTTATTCTAATGGTATTAAAAATAAGCAATTATTATTCCAATGTTTTTATGCTTATTTAGTTTTTTGACTGCACTTTCTATTTTATAGGGATAATCTTCGAAAATACAAAGTCAATCATCGTAAAAATATAAAAATCTGCAATAAGAATAAATAGATATTTTGACTACATCTCAGCTTAAATCACTATTGATTTTTTATTTAAATCAAAAAAATCGTTCAACAGCTTATTTGGATTATTTTCATTGGCTAAAATATAGTGCAAATACCCAGAGCAATAACAAAAACAGAATCGCTGTGCAGGATTTCCAGAAAGTGACTGGATGCTTTTCAAGCATAGGACGTGAAACTGATTTTTTAAATTTGAGATCTGGGTGTTTCAGATCATATATAAAGGCTGAAAGTGCTTCATAGCGCTGCTCCGGGCGAATGGAAAGCGCTTTTTTAAAGATGGCGTCCAAGCCATGCGGCAGATCCGGTCGATACTCATAGAGTGGATGATATCGAACCTGTTTTAAGTCCTTTTCGGTCTTACAGCGCGCAAGGTCTGTCCCATAAGGTAATTGTCGGGTCAATAAATAATAACTCATCACCGCCAGCGAGAACTGATCTGATTTTACTGATGGGGAGCATCCAATAAAATATTCAGGTGCCATAAAGGCCAAGGTTCCCAAAGGAACATCTGCATGTTTGGGATTCAGTTCAACCAGACCTCTGACCGCAGTCGATCCATAATCAATCAGTTTCACTTTCAAGGTATCGGCTGGTTCGAGCAGCATGACATTTTCTGGTCGTACATCCTGGTGCAGCATTTCAAGACGGTGCATGGCATTCAGTGCCTTGGCCACCTGCTCAATGATCGGAAGCAACTGCTGTAAAGTTAAAGCAGTTTTATGACGGTGCAGCCATCGGTTTAGGCTTTCCCCTTGTAAATATTCATAACTTTGAAATAAAAACTTCTTGCTGCCCTTATGTGGATAGCATTGCAGCAGATTTTCATGTTTTAAGCGTTTCGATACCCAGTCTTCCAGCTGAAATTGTTCCATCGCTTGCAGGTCATCCTGCACATCGACAGACAAGGTTTTAATGACCAACCGATTTTGTGTTGCTTCATCACGCGCCAAATAGAGGCTGCTGCGATGATTTTGGTGCAGGATTTTATCAATCCGATAACCTTCAAACAGATCACCATGACTCAGCTGTTGCGGAAATAAAACATGGCTCTTGATATGAAAGGATTCCTCCTCAGGCAACTGTTCCACTTTAATGATTTGAATGGTGAGATTGTCGTCACTACCCCGCTTTAAAGCCAGCTCGACTATAGACTTGGCAATAATATCCAGATGTTGTTGCTGCTCGACCATATTCGAGATGAGTTGAATATCTATGAATTCATAGACACCATCTGTCATCAAGATAAAGAAATCATCTTCACATAATTCAAGCTGCTGATAATCGACATCGATACGATGGTCGGCACCCAGTGCACGACTTAAATAATGTTCTGTTGATGACAGGCAAACACGGTGATCAGCCGTCAACTGTTCAATGGCTTGTGCCTGAATGCGATAAATCCGGCTGTCGCCAGCATGAAAGATATGTGCCCTGTTTTTTTTCAAAATCAGTGCACTAAAGGTGCAGACATAACCCTGGTCTTTATCAAAACGCCCGCGGCTTTGCTGGGTTTGTGCATAGAGCCAGGAATTAGTCGCACGAATAACCCGTGCCGCTGAAGTTTGAGTACTCCATGCATCCGAAGTCGAATAATAATCCGATAAAAAGCTGCTGACTGCAGTTTCTGCTGCAATATGGCTGACATTGCTGCTACTGATCCCGTCTGCAATTGCACAGGCAATGCCCTTACTGCTAAGCGCGTGGCCTTCAGGAATATAGACCCCATGGAAATCCTGATTCTGTGCTTTGATTCCAGCGGAAGAATATTGCCCGATGCTGATCTTTAATTTTTTATTCATTTTAAATACTCAAAAAGGGATCGAATCGATCCCTTTAATCTCAAGACATAAATCATCACGCTCAGATTAGAATTCTTTTTTATCACCAGTACGTACATGCGTGGTATAGAGTGCCAGACCGGTCAGTGCCAAACCACCCACCAAATTCCCCAGTGCCACCGGTAATTCATTCCACAAGAAATAGTCTGTAATCGAGAAATCACCGCCCATCATCATGGCAAATGGGAACAGGAACATATTCACCACTGAATGTTCAAAGCCCATGGCGAAAAACAGCATGATTGGCATCCACATCGCGATGAATTTGCCGCTGACTGTGGTTGACATCATGGCGCCAATTACCCCGAGTGATACCATCCAGTTACACAGCATGCCGCGGATAAAAATTGTCATCCAGCCAGCAAAACCATATTCGGCATAGCCCAAAGTCCGGTCTTCCCCAATATGGGCGATTTTCACCCCGACCGCATTCGGTTCAGCGGCGAAACCCATGGTATAGACTGCGGCCATCAACACTGCCACGGTTAAACATCCGGCAAAGTTACCTAAAAAAACCAGTCCCCAGTTTTTTAAAATACGTGACCACGTTACCCCAGGACGTTTATCTAGCCAGGCTAATGGAGTCAATACAAATACCCCAGTGAGCAGGTCATAGCCCAAGAGATACAACATGCAGAAACCGACTGGAAATAGCAGCGCACCGATCAGTGGCACCCCTGTTTGTACCGCAATCGTCACGGCAAATACTGCTGCCAGTGCCAGAATTGCGCCTGCCATAAACGCACGAATTAAAACATCACGCGTTGCCATATGAAGTTTTGCCTCACCGGCATCGACCACTTTTTTTGCAAACTCTGCAGGAGCAAGATAAGCCATATTTTTATCCCCTTTATATAAATTACTTGCCTGTTTGCAAATAAAAAACGCCTAAGGTCTATTTCAACCCTAGGCGTCTTTGCCTTGCATTATTCAAACAGATCAATTGTGTTATGGCGCCGTTGCCATATTTAATATAGATTAAAGCAAATAGCATGCCATATATTTTTAAATGTCTAATGAAAATCATATAAATTATTTTAAAATTTAATCCTAATAATTATATTGGCACAATCTCTGCATTATCTATAACGGTCATTTTTTAAATATAGCTATTGGAGAAGATTATGATTAGCCATCGTCAACAAGTGACAGACATGATTATTTCAGCGAAAGTTTTAAAGTCTATTACATGGGCAGATGTCGCTGAAACAATAGGCCTTTCTAAAGAATGGGTGACAGCCGCATGTTTGGGTCAGATGGCTTTTAATAAGGAACAGGCGGAAAAAATTGGTGAAATATTTGGATTGACTGATGAAGCCATTGCCTGGCTGCAAATCGTACCCTATAAAGGTTCTCTGCCAACCAGTGTGCCGACAGATCCGCTGATTTATCGCTGGTATGAGGTTGTCAGCGTTTATGGTATGACCATTAAAGAACTGATCCATGAAGAATTTGGTGATGGAATTATGAGTGCAATTGATTTCAATATGGATATTCAACGTGAGAATAATCCAAACGGAGATCGGGTGAATGTCGTATTATCCGGAAAGTTTTTACCTTATAAAACTTATTAATCCCCCACTATAAGCATAAAAGCCATTATTAAAATGGCTTTTATTTTATCTGCACTTATTAAATTTATTTAGAATGATTATTAAAAGACATATAATTTTTTTCATCTCAAATTAAACATATAAACTATAAATGCTTTTTATTTTTATTAGATGAATTCAACCGTCCTGTTCTTTTTAAATAATACTTTTCTATTCTGAATATATAGCTCATCATTTTATTATTGCGTTAGCAAAAACAACAAAAAGGATATTGCTATCCTTTTTGTCAATTCATTTTATATCAGGGCGTGTTGTGTTATTGCTGTACTTCCGCCAGATGACGTTCAGTCACGGCCTGTTCATATAAACGCTGTTCTTTTTCTTTATGCTCGACAGAGAAACGGATCATCAACACACAACTTGCAGCAATCACCACCAAGCCACCCAGTACCATCAAAGTGGTTTGAATATCCAGCATGCCTTTTAACAGGAAACCCGCAGCCACCGCGCCGACATTGCCACCTGCTCCAATAATACCGGCCACACCGCCCAAGGCATCACGGTCGATAAAAGGCACCAGTGCATAGGTAGCGCCACATGCCATATGGGTAAACAAGGCAAAGATGGTCATAGCCATAATAGCCAAGGTCGCGCTGTTCATTTGCGAAAACAGAATAAGAAACAGACCTTCCAGCATGATCAAGGCAAACAGGACTTTGGTTCGACCATCCAGACCTTTTTGAATCGCAACTTTGTCTGAAACAATGCCACCCAAGGCACGGGCAAACAATGCCAGTAAACCAAAAATCCCGGCAGCCATGCCTGCTTCTTTTAGGCCAAACTGGAAGTTGTCGACAAAGTACAAGGCAATAATGTTATGGATGAAAATTTCAATACCAAAACAGGCTGCATAAGCTCCAAACAAAATCCACACACGGTAGTTACGTGCGGCATGCATTAAGATGGCAAGGCCACCTTTTTTATCGCTACCAACAGAAATACCTTCAGCACGGAGTTCTTTAAAATTGCCTTGTGGACAGTCTTGGGTGAATTTCCAGTACAGTACACCGACAATGATCATCAGAATACCGGGAACCAGAAGCGCAATTCTCCAGCCCATTGCCTGTTCTACACCGAACATGACCAAAGCAGCCAGCATTAAAGGCATCAGGGCTTGAGTCGCACCGCCACCGGCATTCCCCCAACCTGCTGTAGTTGCATTTGCCGTTCCCACCACATTTGGCGCAAACATGATACTGGTATGATATTGAGTAATCACGAAGCTGGCACCGATGGCGCCAATCAATAAACGGAAAAACAAGAAAGATTCATAACTGTTGGCCGACGCCACACCAAACACCGGAATACTGCCAATAATCAGTAAGGCGGTATAGGTTTTACGCGGACCGTATTTATCACACAACGGCCCCACGATCAGACGCACCAGAATTGTAATGGCGACTGCGGCAATATTGATATTGGCGATCTGCTCTTTGGTCAGGCTGAATTCACCGGCAATCACAGGCATTAACGGTGCACAGGCAAACCACGCAAAGAAACAGACAAAAAAAGCGAGCCAACTCATATGGAAGGCCCGCATCGCTGAACTACTGAAGTTAAATAGACTTATTTTTGTTGCTTTATTGAGACTTGTATTTGAAGACATAGCCATTTCCTTACCAGAACTGAACGTATTTAAGTCACTGTGATGCACAAGGCATATCAGTAACGATCAGAACGGACGTCATTGGCCGTCATACAAATGTAGAGTCTTCTTTGACTTTAATTAGATATATGCATAGGTCATGCCAGATTATTTTTAACATAAAATAAACTATTCTTTTATATAAAATAATTTTTATTTCACTTTCAAATTTAGACTTTTCTTTCTTAAAAATAGAGAGAAAAATAGATATCTTCTGAGAAATTATGAGCAAAACAGCGATAGGATGACCTGCCCGGAGTCATTGCTGGTTTAAATCGGTGCAGGGCTGGATCAAATAATTTTTCCCTTTTCAAAATGCAGCAGTTGTGCCTGTAAATACGCCACTTCATCTACATGATGAGTCACATAAATCATGGGTAAATCTGTTTGATGAATCACAATTTTCAGAAAAGGTAAAATCTGGTTTTTCAGCTTTTGATCCAGTCCATTTAAAGGCTCATCCAAAAGTAATAGGTCGGGAGAAGATAAAAGTGCACGACCGATAGAAACGCGCTGTGCCTGTCCACCAGAAAGCTGATGCGCCCGATGCCGAAGTAGTGGCTTTAATTCGAGTAACTCCACAATGTCTTCAAACGTAAATTTCTGCTGACCTTTATTTTTTATATTTAGCTGTTCTGCATATTTCAAATTCTGCATGACATTCAGATGCGGAAACAGTAGGGCTTGCTGAAAAATCAGGGCAATTTTTCTTTGATGAACAGGAATATTCAGTTTCTGCTGATGATCAAATAATATTTTTTGCTGAAAATGAATAAAGCCTTGTGATGGTTTTAATAGCCCTGCAATATTTTTTAAAAAGGTGCTTTTCCCACTTCCTGAGGCTCCCACAATACCAATCAATTGTGTCTGCATATCCAGACTGGCCTGTAGCTGGAAGTTTGCGTAATTAAACTGAAAATCACACTTCAGCATCTTAACCCTCCAATTTACGTTGATACTTCTGCATGATCCAGTAATTTGCAATCAAGGCTGAAAAAGCCAGAATCAGAGATAAAATGACCAAACGCATAGCCATACTTTCTCCATCAGGCTGTTGTAACAGGCTATAAATGGCGATGGGAATGGTACGGGTTTCTTCTGGAATATTGCCAACAAAGGTAATCGTGGCACCAAATTCTCCCAGACTGCGGCTGAAACATAAAATGCTGCCGATTAAAATTCCAGGCAAAGCCAGAGGCAGGCTAATGCTACAGAATACCCGCCATGGTGTGGCGCCCAAAGATCCTGCCACCTGTTCTAACTGCCGGTTGATCATTTGAAAAGACAAGCGAATTGGTTGAACCATTAAAGGAAATGCCACAATCATTGCTGCCAGTACCGCACCTTTCCAGTTAAATATCAGCTGAATTCCCCATTTATGTAGATATTGCCCCAGCATACCCTGATGACCAAATAGCAGGAGCAGAAGATAGCCCAGTACTACCGGCGGTAGCACCATAGGCATCTGCAATATTGCCTCTACGAGAAATTTGGCCCTGAATTCATAACGCGCCAGTAACCATGCTACGGCGATAGCAAATGGCAGACACACCGCTGTGGCAAAGCCCGCTACTTTGGCTGAAAGCGCTAAGGCACTCAGTTCTTCTGGTGTAAGCATGAGCAGTTAGCCTACCTTAAGCTTAAAACCATATTTCTGGAAAATCTGCCTGGCCCTTGGACTCGTCTGGATAAATTCAGAAAATTGGACTGCTGCCTGATTTTTCTGGCCCTGCCGGGTTAAAGCGATTGGATACACAATCGGACGATGTGTACTGGCTGGAAATACTCCTGAAATTTTAACTTTTTTACTCATCAAGGCATCAGTTCTATACACAATGCCGACCTGACATTCGCCACGTTCTACAAATGCGAGAGTTGAACGGACGCTATCTGTACCGACAATTCTGCCCCGAAGCGGATTCAACCAGCCCAACCGGGTTAAGCTTTGCTGGGCATATTTCCCGGCAGGCACCGATTCCATTTGTCCTGTACATAAATAACCCTGAAAGGCTTTAGCAAAATTAAAGTCGGCTGACATTTTAAAATGATTTTTTTGCTGAATAGGACTAATCAATACAAGTTCATTCAAGAGCAAAGGTCGAATCTGACCGATCGAAATTTTTTGTTTTTTAAGTAAATTATGCATCCATTCAAGATCTGCAGAAAAAAAGATATCACTCTCAGCTCCCGCTGCAATTTGTTTCGCCAATACCGAAGACGCAGCAAAAACCGGAACGATCTGGATGTCCTGATGCTGTTGCTCATATAGTCTGGAAATATCAGTAATCGCATTGGTCAGGCTGGCTGCGGCATATATTTTAACTGTTTCGGCATACAGCATGGGGCTAGTCAACAGCACGCCAGTGAGTAGAACTTTGAATAAATCCATCTTTCTCATTCTATGTGATTCGAATATTGAGAATTGCGACAGGCATTTCAAATCAGTAAACCTTGTACCACATGCCCGGCTTGGATTTCTGTTGCTGCCGGAATACGTACCAGACAATTGGCCTGCATCAGATTACTCAACATATGCGACTGCTGTTTCGCCAGGCTTTTGAGCTTTAAAGTACCCTGATCAAATTCTGCAGCCATTCTTAAACAACGTTCACGTGCATCCGCTTTCAAATCATGTGTCATTACCGCACTAAGCCATGCAGGTGACTGCTTTTGCCCTTGTAAGGCATTCAGTAAAGTTGCCGTATAGATTTGCATCCCGACATACACAGCAGCCGGATTTCCCGGCAAACCCAAGAGATAACAGTAACCTTGATCATCTCGACGATACTTGGCAAATAACATCGGTTTTCCGGGCTTCTGCTTCACTTTCCAGAAAATCTGCTCAAAACCCTGCTCCAGGGCAACAGGGCGAATGAAATCATAATCACCCACCGAAACCCCGCCTGTGGTCAAGATGACATCGTATTGGTGTTTGAGTCGGTTCAGTAATAATTGCAGTTCGGACTCACAATCGGGCACATGCAGAATATCTACGTTTTGACCCTGTGACTGAAACCAGGCCTGAATCAGTGGAGCATTGGCGTCAAAGACTTTTCCGGAATTCAGGTCTTCAATGCTGGAAGCCACTTCATCTCCAGTAATCACGACAGCAATTTTAGGATAACGATAGACTGAAACCTGCTTTACGCCTGCCATGCTCAAAGCTGCAATTGCACCTACATGCAGTTTTTGACCTGCATCTGCCAGACGCTGCCCTTGTGCGATTTCCTCGCCTGCATCACGTATATCCGTATGAGGCTTTAGGTCTGTTGTAATAATGATTTGATTGGCATGGCATTTGACAATTTCCTGACGGGCGACCGTTGTAGTTCCTGCTGGAATCCTGGCACCGGTAAAAATCCGGACCGCCTGACCTGGCCGCAGTTCAATTTCAGTACTTTGCCCTGCCCGAATCTCTCCAATGAGTTCAAAAGTGCTGTGAGCACTAACATTTTCTGGACTGCAAAGCGCATAGCCATCTACAGCACTTTGTGAAAACAGCGGCAATGGTATGGCCGAATCAATCGCCTCTGCCAGATAGCGATTCAGAGCCCGAGCAAGCGGCAGGCTTTCAGTTGCTAGGATATGCGTCTGCTCAAGTATCATCTGCAGCGCCTGATCAACAGAAATCAGTCCCGGCTCAGCACCGCAGGCTGAATGTGATAGTGCCTGATTCATTGATAACCTCCCGCATGTGGGATATTTTTTTGCACATCAAACAAGTGCACCAAAGCCGGAAGTACCGCGATCAGGGATTCTTTCGCACCCTGCCGACTTCCCGGTAGGGTCATCACCAGACTGTTCTCAATATAGCCAGCCACGCCACGACTTAATGCTGCATAAGGGGTACGTTTTTGCCCAAAACTACGTGAAGCTTCCATTAAACCGGGAATTTCCCGTTGCAGCAAAGGTTGTAGGGTTTCGACGGTCAGGTCTTTAGGACCTAAGCCAGTACCGCCCACAGTTAGAATCAGCGGATACTGATTTTTCTGCTGTTCAATCAGGGTCAATAGCTGTTCAGGGCGATCTGGAATGACCTGATAACTAATAGAATCAAAATTGGCTTCTTTTAAAATTTCCAGTACGTTTTGTCCGGCAGTGTCCGGCTTTTTGCCTGCTGCAACCGTATCGGACAGTACAATAACTGAAGCGGACAGACTCTCTTTAAGTACGCGGGTAAAATGTGATTTTCCACCTTTTTTCTGCTGCAACCTGCATTGATCCAGCGACAAATCTTCCGGTTCACAATGTGGCTTCAGCATGTCATACAAGGTCAGACCCGCCAGACTGACCGCTGTCAAAGCTTCCATTTCCACACCGGTGGGTCCAATGGTTTCAACGGTAGCAATAATTTCGACATGTGCATCAAACAGTTTATATTCGACATCGGCACGATAAATCGGCAATGGATGGCACAGTGGAATCAGCTCATCGGTCCGTTTGGCACCCAGAATGCCGGCAATGCGTGCTGTTTTCAGGGCATCCCCTTTTTCAGTATTGCCATTACGCAGCAACTCAATGCAATGTGGCGGTGCATGCAGGATTCCAGTGGCAATTGCTGTACGGTAACTTTCTGCTTTCATCCCTACATTTTTCATGATTCATCCCGAGCTAATTTTAAAATCTGTTTAAAGTGATTCACCTTATGCATCCTCATTAGACACATTTAATTAGATGGTGATTGGCAAGCGTGTGGTGCTACATGGTGATGCTGACAATGCAGATCTTCTGCAGGATGAGAGTGATCCGTTTCAGGTCCATGATCTTTTCGGATACAACAGCCTTCGACATATTGACTGCTACCATCCGTATAAAATTCTTCTTTCCAGACCGGAACTTCATGCTTCACCCGTTCCACAGCTTCCTCACAGGCAGCGAAGGCCTCACGACGATGGGCCGCATAAGCCATAGCAATAATGGCTGTTTCCCCAACCTCCAGCTCACCAATACGGTGCACTACCCGCACATAAGACACCTGGTATTTGATCTGGATCTGCTGTTCAATTTCACGAATCATTTTTTCAGCCACAGGCGCATAGGCGGTATATTTCAGGGCATGCACAGCTTTCCCCTGATGATGGTTACGTACTGTTCCGACAAAGATGCCGATTCCACCACATTCCGGAAAATGCTGGATACCATCAAAATCCTCCAGACTAAAAGCAGTCTGCTGGATTCGAGCAAATTGTTTTAATGGTTTGAGTTGCATCTCAGCCTCCTGCTACCGGCGATAACAGCACCAGCGTACTGTCCCGATTTAAAACGTTCTGTCTGGAAATAATGTCTTCACCGATTGCACAGGCGCAGCGTTCCAGCATGGGCTGTATATCGGGATAGAGGGATAACAACTGGTTCAGGACTTCAGAAACCTGAATTTCAGACTCACATTGCAAATTTAAATCTGCTGGAAGTTGTCGTTCAATCGCACCGAAGGCTTCTATTTTGATATGAATTAATTTTTGCTGAGTGAGTGACATATTTATCCTCCAATGCTGTGCATGCTGATTTTTCGAATCGGCTTTTGTATTGGTGATTGCTGGATCGCATGGAAGCCGGCCTCTTTATGCCAGATATAAGTGTGGAGCTTGTGCTGAAATGTCTGTGTGGCGAAATGATCCAGCGCCAGTTGTTCAATATCTGCCTTAAGGTTCAGGCCTTGTCTGGCAAATAAACAGTTATAAAATTCACCTTGGGCATTGAGGCGTAGGCGATCACAATCACCGCAAAATGAATGGGTAATGGTGGAAATAATCCCCAAAGGCTGCCCATTGACCAAATAGCCGCGGGCTGGATTGGCGCCTTGTCCTTGAGATACCTGGACATCAAATTCAGTTTTCAGTTGATCCAGGATATCCTGCTCACTGATGACATCAGACGGATTCCATTTCTGATCGCCATCGAGGGGCATAAACTCAATAAAACGCAGTTCTATAGCCTGATGCTGTGCCCATTTCACCAAAGGAATAATCTGATTGTCATTGATGCCTTTGATCAGCACACTATTGATCTTGACGGTCAAACCTGCCTGCTGTGCGGCAGAAATACCTTGAAGTACAGGCTGTAACTGTTTTTGGGTCAGTTGCTGAAACTGCTTTGGATCAAGACTGTCTAGACTGATATTTAGATCGTCCAGTCCTGCCTGTTTAAGCAATTGAGCATAATCTGCTAAATAATGGCCATTACTGGTCATGGAAATACGTTTCAGGCCAAAGGCTTTCAATGTCTGTAAGCGGGCAATAAAATGAACGATGCCTTGACGCATCAACGGTTCGCCACCCGTCACCCGGATCTGCTCAATCCCGTGTCGCACCATAAACTCGCAAAAAGCATACAGGGCTTCAAAACTGAGCAAATCTTTTTTATTCATCCATTGCGGATGTTCAGGCATGCAATAGCTGCATTTGAAATTACAACGGTCAGTCACCGAGATCCGCAACTTACGTTTCTGCCGTCCAAACTGATCCTGAAAGATACTGCGAGGTGCTAAAGCTGTCATGCTGTTCATTGCTGCGGTCCATGATGAGATCTGCACGGTTATTTAACAGTCTTGATTTACTGCCCTATTTCTTCACAATGAATGAGCAATAAGTGTTCCAACTTTGCACAAATTTATTTTTAAATAATATTAATGGATAACATTTGTTCTTTTTTAGTCCGAAAGTTTGCTCGAAAAATAAAAAAAGCAATATTTTGGTGAACCAGAATATGATAATTCGACTTTTAGCATTTTAAACGCTAGAGAAAGTTAAGCTGTTGATGCTGCTGTAGCTCGTCAAATGAATTAATACTGTGAAAAAACAGGGCACGATTTTTAAAGCTTGCCCGCTGCATGTGCATGTCAGCAAAACAGAGTTTTAAACTGTGCTGATCATTTTCAAGATGTTGTATAAGAGTGGGTAAGCTGCTGCGTTTCATCAGACAGAATGGAAACAATGCCTTTTCATTGATTTCAACTACCGCCACTTCAGATAAAGGATGTCGTTGCAGGGCCTGATGTAAACGTGAAATGACCTTTTTGGGGATATAGGTCACATCACAAGGCACGAACAGCACATAATCAGATTCCACAT
The DNA here is from genome assembly GCF_024129855.1 of Acinetobacter lwoffii. Taxonomy (GTDB): domain Bacteria; phylum Pseudomonadota; class Gammaproteobacteria; order Pseudomonadales; family Moraxellaceae; genus Acinetobacter; species Acinetobacter lwoffii_L. The sequence continues at coordinate 76,136 of NZ_JAMXXC010000009.1, read as the reverse complement.
GTGACCAGGCACTCTTCATGCCCATCAATGGTCCCTGAAAGCCGGGTTCATCGTCCTGATAAAAATCAATCGAAGGAATCATCCGTTTATAAATAGAGTGATCCCGATGGCTATTGACCCAGACTTTGCTTGCCCGGGACTTCAGTTGCTGATGGATTTTAATCAGCTGGATTTCATCATCAAATTTGTGCAGCAATTTATTGATGCCATTCATGCGCCGCGCTAAACCTCCGGCCAGAATCACCACGTCGGTTTCCGGATAAGACACCGTCTTCATCACTCTTCTTTTCATTCTATGCACTCCGTCTGGCAGGCCTTAATCAGGCCTCTAATTTCTGGCAAACACGAACCGCAATTTCCTCCGGCTTTTAGACATGCAGTCACCTGTTTTTCATGCGTGATATTTTTATCTTTAATGGTTTGAATAATTCGGTTCTTGCCGACCTTAAAACAGCTACAGACCAATGCTCCTTCACTATTTCCCATCGACATGGCCTGACCTGCCAGCAATGCTTTACGATGTAATGCACTCAGACGTTCACGTCTAAACAGGCCAGCCACCCAGTCACGATCTGGCAATAATGCCGCCGGTGCGATATAAAAACTGGCAATTAACTGGCCATCCTGAAGAACCACACTATGACTGATATGCGCCGTTTGATCTTCGAGATTCAGCCATTCAAAGCTTTCATCATTAAAGTCTAAGAGACTCTTGATCTGCCCGGTGATGTCAGAAAACCTGCGCCGGTCTGCCAGTTCATAACGGATGGCCTGAGTGGTTTGAATTTTGCTCCACCACACCATATTTTCAATCATGGTCTGGATCTGTTGTTCAAAGCCTTCCCGTACATACAGCACGCCCTGCCACTGAGTATAAAATGGCTGGATCATCACCGGAGTATGCTTAAACTCTGGCTCGCCGGAAATCGGGTCAACCACCGGATTCACCACTTTGCCAATCCGCGCATCGGACGCAAACTGGTCGTTCCAGTGAATCGGTGCAAAAATCTGGCCACGTCGCATATTTTGTGAAAATTGCACACGGAGTACACAACTTCCCCAAGCCGATTTCACCTCGACCAGCTCGGCATCTTTCAGGCCATATTTTAGCGCATCGTGCGGATGCAGCTCACAATAAGGCTCGGCACGATGCTGGGATAAACTGGCAGATAATCCGGTACGGCTCATGGTGTGCCATTGATCACGAATGCGTCCGGTATTTAGGATCAGCGGATATTCAGTAGAAATAGCATGTACCGGATCGGCTGCAACTGTTGGCACCAATCTGGCTTTGCCATCTGCATGGCTAAACTGGCCTTGACTAAATAGTTGACCAACCTGATGAACTTCTTGCTTATCCCAGACTGGCCACTGGATCGGTGCCAGATTATGATATTCTGCAAAACTGAGATGAGTTAAACCTTGCAGGTTGAAATAGCGGAAATTTGGCGTATCTGCGCGTTGCGAAAGTGAACCATTCTGATAGGCAGATAAACGGGCATGTTCCAGAAAAATGTCATGGCTATTGTTAAAGTCAAAACCGCGAAAACCTAAGACCTGAGCCACCCGGGAAATGGCCCACCAGTCTGCTTTGGCTTCACCCGGAGCCGGCAAAAAGGCCTTTTGCCGTGAAATACGGCGCTCCGAATTGGTGACTGTGCCATCTTTTTCGCCCCAACCCAGTGCCGGTAACAGTACATCGGCATATTGCGTGGTATCAGTGTCGAGACAAATATCGGAAACCACTACAAATTCACACTTTTCCAGAGCGCGTTTAACCTGATCTGCATTGGGCAAACTCACGATCGGATTGGTGGCCATAATCCAGATGGCCTTGATTTTTCCGCTTTCCACCGCTTGAAATAAATCTACTGCTTTTAATCCGGGCTGCCGCGCGATGACCGGGCTTTGCCAGAAGTCCTGCACCAGTTGCTGATGCTGCGGGTTCTCCAAATCTAGATGGCTGGCCAGCATATTGGCCAGCCCCCCGACTTCCCGTCCGCCCATCGCATTCGGTTGTCCGGTCATGGAAAAAGGTGCCGAACCGGGTTTGCCTATTTTTCCTGTCAATAAATGACAGTTGATAATGCTATTGGCTTTGTCTACTCCTTGAGAGGATTGGTTTACGCCCATGGAAAACAGGCTCATGATTTTTTCGTTCTGGGCAAATTTCTGAAAAAATAAGGTTAATTTTTCAATAGCAATACCGGTACGTTTTGCCACGCTTTCAAGCGATGACTCTGTCGAGCTACTGGCAAGCGCCTGCTCCAGACCTTGAGTATGGTGTGTAACAAAATCCAGATCGGCATGACCATTTTGCTGAAGATATTGCAACAAGCCATTAAACAGCGCGACATCCTGACCGGGTAAAATGGGTAAGTGTAAGTCTGCCGCTTCACAGGTTGCGGTAAAGCGTGGATCAATCACTACCACGAATAAATCCCGCTCTTCTTTGGCTTTCATAATGCGCTGATAAAGCACCGGATGGCACCAGGCGGTATTGGATCCGACCAGAACCACCATTTCTGTCTGCTCAAAATCTGTATAGCTGGCCGGTACCAGATCTTCGCCAAAAGCCCGTTTATGCGCTGCCACAGCAGATGACATGCACAGTCTTGAATTGGTATCAATATTGGCAGTACCGAGATAGCCTTTTACAAACTTGTTCACCACATAATAGTCTTCAGTTAAAAGCTGGCCAGAGACATAAAAGGCGATGCTGTCGCGCCCATACTGATCAATACATTGCTGAAATTTATTGGCAATACTTGAAATGGCATGATCCCAAGTGCTTATTTGCCGCTGTTCTTTTCGACCAGTCATCGGATGCAGAAGTCGGGTTTTTAAGCCAAGTGTATCGGCGAGATGACTGCCTTTAATACACAACTTGCCCAAGTTCGCAGGATGCTGAACATCGCCTTCAATCTGAACCTTTTCACCCATCGAGGTTTGGCTTACGTGCGCGATGACACCACAGCCTACTCCACAATAAGGACAGGTCGTCTGAGTGGTTTTTATTTGGGATTCAGTAGAGCTATGTAGTTCCATAACCGGAATACTATTCATTGCTGCTGCGCTCCTTAATCATCCAAATTCACTTGTTTCACCAAATCTCTGATATCTAGCTTTTACAGGTTTGATTTAAATTTTTTCTATGTCTCAAAAGCTTTAATCCTCCCCAACCCTCCTTTAATAAAGGAGTGAGGGTCCCCTTTTTTCCAAAGAGGGGTTGAGGGAGATTGATCCGATTACCCTGCCTTTTTTAATGCAAAATCCCGACCAAAAAGCAGTTTGCTGCGGATATTACCAATTGGTGTCTGGTCTGCAATCAGTTCTGCATACCAAGCCCCATCTTCAGTATCACCAAATAGCACCGCACCAATGACCTTGTCCTGCTGGATGATGATCCGTTTATAAATCTGACGTTTTTCATCATTCAGCACGATATCTTCAAAATCATCCTGAGGTTCAAAATTGCCGGCAGAGAAGACATCACATCCGCTAACCTTGAGCTGGGTCGGAACAGTCGGTGCCTTAAAGGTCAGTCGGCCATGTTCAGCCAGATGCGTCGCACAGATAAAGGCCTGTCCCCATAATGGCTCAACCAGTCCAAAGGTCTGACCACGATGCTCAATACATTCACCCACTGCATAAATACTCGGGTCATAGGTTTGCATGGTGTCATTCACCAGCACCCCACGATTGCAGCGCAAGCCAGCCTGTTCAGCCAGAGTTTTATTTGGTCGAATCCCGACGGCAAAGACCACCAAATCGGCATCCAGCACTGTCCCGTCTTTTAAACGCAGTTGAGTCACGTGACCATCAATACCGAGCAGCTCTTCGGTGTTGGCTTCGGTAATGATCCGGATACCTTTGTCTTCAATTGATTTCCTCAGCATTTGACTGGCTTTCATATCCAGCTGACGATCCATAATACGGTCCATCAGGTGCAGCACAGTCACATTCATTCCCTGCTGCTTCAGTCCATAAGCTGCTTCCAGTCCCAGCAGACCGCCCCCAATCACGACGGCGTTTTGCTTGGTTTTGCAGTAATCCAGCATGCGGTTAACATCCTGAATATCCCGGAAGCTAATCACGCCTTCAAGTTCAGCACCTGGAATTGGCGGCACAAAGGGTTTGGAACCGGTCGCGAGGATCAGACGGTCATAAGCAACGACTTCGCCTTTTTCGGTATGAACCTGCTTACGTGAACGGTCGATAGAGATTGCAGCATCTCCAGCTATGAATCGAATGCCTTTTTCGGCATACCAGTCGGCTGAATGCAGCATAATTTCGGCAAAACTTTTCTCACCAGACAATACCGGTGACAACATGATCCGGTTGTAATTGCCCCATGGTTCCTCCCCAATTACGGTCATGTCATAACGATCTGGCGCCATATCCAGCAAGTCTTCCAGACAGCGCATACCCGCCAGTCCATTCCCGACCAGTACCAGTTTTAAGCGCTCTGTGTTTTGACCATTACTGGAAATATAAGTCTTTTGTGCGGTTGGACTCACCAGAACTTTGCCATTTTCAATTCGGGTTGGAAATACCAGTAATTTCTGCTCTTGTTCTTCCAGACAACGACCGGTCACCAGACTGAAATGCTGCTTGTAAATTGGGGATGCGACTACACGCTCACCTTGCAGATCACCCAGAATGCCACGTGCCATGACATTGGCCAGACTAAACGGATCCTGATTGCTGAGTGCATAAACCCGCTGTTCCTGACCCACGCGAAAAATTGCAATCTGCTGATCTTCAATCAGGGCTGCCACACCGGTATTCGGAGTGATCTCATCCAGATTGCAGACTTCATACCAGTTCAGTTCGTTCATGTCTTTTAAAATTGTCATTTTCATTCTCCCTGACTGTGGTATTTAGGCTTCAACCACTGGAATACGGTTTAAATCACGTTCAGCTTCTGTCTTTGGACGAATCTGGCCACGTACAGGCGCAAACTGAATATGCGGGTCATTCTGCTCGGCTGCTTTGGCATTGATAAAGGTCTTAAAGCGTTTGCGTACTTCAGGATCTTCAATCGCGCTGCGCCATTCATCCTGATAAGTGCCAATCACATGCTGCATACGGCTTTCCAGTTCAGTAGCAATGCCGAGCGAATCATGCACAATGACATCTTTGAGATAGTCCAGCCCGCCTTCCATATTGTCACGCCATACGCTGGTGCGCTGCAGACGGTCCGCCGTCTGGATATAGAACATAAAGAAGCGGTCGATATATTTGATGAGTGTGGGAGTATCCAGATCCGAGGCGAGCAGTTCAGCATGGCGCGGTTTCATGCCGCCATTGCCGCATACATATAGATTCCAGCCTTTTTCCGTGGCAATGACACCGACATCCTTGCTCTGTGCTTCTGCACACTCACGGGTACAGCCGGATACTGCCATTTTAGTTTTATGTGGTGAACGCAGGCCTTTATAACGGTTCTCCAGGAAAATTGCCAAGCCGACAGAATCATCGACCCCGAAACGGCACCAAGTGCTGCCCACGCAAGATTTCACCGTACGTAAGGATTTGCCGTAGGCATGTCCGGACTCGAAACCGGCATTAATCAGCTTTTCCCAGATTTCAGGCAGTTGATGTACCTGCGCACCAAACATGTCAATTCGTTGTCCGCCTGTGATTTTGGTATATAGGCCATAATCTTTGGCAATCTGACCGATGGTAATCAGGCCATCCGGAGTAATCTCGCCGCCTGCCACACGTGGCACAATCGAATAGGAACCATCTTTCTGGATATTGCCGAGGTAGTAGTCGTTGCTATCCTGCAAACCGGCATGGCTAGGTTTTAGGACAAAGTCATTCCAGCAGGATGCCAGAATATTGGCTACAGTCGGTTTGCAGATATCACAGCCCATCCCATGACCATGTTGCTGAATCAGGTCAGAGAAAGTCTTGATTTCATGCACACGAACCAGGTGATATAGTTCCTGACGTGAATAGGCAAAATGTTCGCACAGGTGATTGTTCACCGTGACACCCTGACGCTGTAATTCAGATTTGAGAACCTGGGTCACCAATGGCGCACAGCCACCGCACGCTGTTGCAGCCTGCGTGCATTTTTTCAGTGCACCCAATGAAGTTGCACCGCCATCAATGGCTGAACAGATATCAGCTTTGGAAACATTATTACAGGAACAGATGGTCGCACTGTCAGGCAACAAATCGATGCCACTGCCACCCGATTTGGAGGTCGACTGATCAAAGCCCGGCATGATCAGGCTTTCCGGTTGCTCCGGTACAGCCAGACCATTTAGCATCATTTGCAGGAGATCACTATATTCTTTGGCACAGCCCACCAGCACCGCGCCCAGCAGCCTGGTCTTATCTGCTGACACCACGATTTTTTTATAAACCTGCGCGGCTTCATCAGCATAAAAATAGCTCAAAGCACCTGGGGACATGGCATGTGCATCACCAATAGAAGCAACATCCACGCCCATCAGTTTGAGCTTGGTACTCATGTCCGCACCAGCGAATGCATGACTTTCTTGGCCTAGGACATGTTTTGCCGCGATCCGCGCCATGTCATAGCCTGGTGCAACCAGACCATAAATTTTATTGTCCCAAAGTGCACATTCACCAATGGCATAAATGTCCGGATGTGAGGTCTGGCAATAATCATTAATGATGATGCCGCCACGCTCACCAATCAGTAAACCACTTTGGCGCGCCAGTTCATCACGCGGACGAATGCCGGCCGAGAACAGGATGATATCGGTTTCAAGCACCGAACCATCTCCGAACTTCATTACATGCTGAGTGCTGTCACCATCTTCAATACTTGACGTGGCCTTTTGAGTATGTACCTTGACACCAAGGTCTTCAATTTTAGAGCGCAGTACCCGGCCGCCCAGATCATCAATCTGCACCGCCATCAGACGCGGAGCAAATTCTACGACATGGGTTTCCAGATTCAGATCTCGCAGGGCTTTCGCTGCTTCCAGCCCTAGCAAGCCGCCGCCAATCACTACGCCAGTTTTGGCATTCAGACTGGCTGCACGAATGGCATCCAGATCTTCAATGGTACGATAAACAAAGCAATTCTGACGGTCATTGCCCGGGATTGGTGGCACAAAGGCATAAGAACCGGTAGCGAGAATCAACTTGTCAAAACTCAGCACATCACCCTGGCTGGTGGTGACGGTTTTATGGAGCTGATCAATTTCAACCGCTTTAGTATTAAGTCGCAAATCAATGCCATAAGCATCGGCAAAATCACTACGACACAGACTCAGATCCTTGACCGACTTGCCGCTGAAATATTCGGTCAAATGTACCCGGTCATAAGCTAAATGTGGCTCTTCTGCCAAAATGGTCAGCTCAATGTCATCACCGGCCTGTTCCAGTACAGATTCGATGAATTTATGCCCCACCATGCCATGCCCAATCATGAGAATTTTCATATCTGCACTCCAACTATTGTTTTTTTAAAGATGATAAAAAGCCGCATATCACGTCTAGGCATTGATATGTCTGCTGATTGAATATGTTGTAAATACCGCAACCCAGCGCTTTGTAATGCTGGAGGAAGGGTTGAAACGCTTGTGCGTTTTGTATTGCTGAACAACTGACCATGTCATTTATCCTGTGCTGAACGAAATACCAATCACACTCCTTGAAAGTGCAATTACGATCAGAACGGACATCGTTGGCCGTTGTTAGTATTGAAAGTCATCTTTGACGATTTAATAAATGCAGAAATCGTGCCAACTTTTCCAATAAGAAAACGCCTTATTTCAGGCAGATGATCTACCTAAACGCTTCATTTTGATCAGCCATCAGCTGAAATCCCTAAAGCTATGCACTAAATTGAACAGAAAAATAGAATTTTATGCACCAATTTAATGGCATGTTTTTTGCTTTACTCCTGCTTGAATATTCCTTAGGCCTTACTTGAAAATATTCCATGTCCAAATTACGAATTGCTCTTATTGATGATGATCTGGAGCGCGCCCAATTCATCCAGGAATCCTTACTTTCACATGATTTTCAGGTGGTGGCCTGTTTAATCCTGAATGACCTGAATATGGTACATGTTAAGGGTATTCATGCAGATGTGATCCTGCTGAATATGGATCATCCGCATCGGGATATTATTGAAAGCTGTGTCAGCCAATATGAACTTCCGACCGTGCTGTTTACCCAGAACTCCAATAAAGACACCATCAAAAGTGCGATTGATGCCGGAATCACGGCTTATATTGTCGATGGTATTGATCCCACCAAACTAGAAAGCATTCTGGAAATTTCAATTGAACAGTTTCGCAAGCATAAAAAGCTGCTGAATGATTTAAAAGAAACCCAGGACAAACTGATTGACCGTAAAGATATCGATAAAGCCAAAGCGTTGCTCATCCAGCTGCATGCATTAACGGAAGAGCAAGCTTTTGCTTTATTGCGTAAAAATGCCATGAGTCACCGGATTACCATTGGTGAAATGGCCAGACGCTTACTGGATGCACAGAAGCTGTTATTGGGCCAATAAGGAAAAGCATATGTCCACATTAGAAAAAACTGAACTCAATATTGGCTATATTCCTTTACTTGATTGTGTTGCCATTCTCTGGGCCGAAAAACAGGGGTATTTTGCTGAGCAAGGATTAACCATCAATTTAATCCATGAAGCCTCCTGGTCTAGTTTGCGTGACCGTCTGGCCTATGGCTTTCTGGATGCTGCACATTGCTTGTCTGCCATGCTGCCCGCTGCTGCCCTGGGTACAGACCAGTTACAGGTGGCTTTGCAAACCCCTCTAGTACTGAGCATGAATCAGGCTTTTATTAGCCTGCGCCAGGATTTGTGCTATGAACTCGGCATCCAGCCTGGGGATGATGAACAGAATACCTCAAAGAAACTGGTACAGGCTTTACAACAGAATCATTCCATCAATCTGGCCTATGTGTATAAATATTCGATTCACCATTACTGTTTAAAAGAATGGCTGGCGCTGACTGATCCACAACTGGCCAAGAATATCCAGCTGATGACCTCTCCACCGCCTTCCATGGTAAAAGGAATCGCGGAACAGGTATTCGATGGCTTTTGCGTGGGAGAACCCTGGAATATTCAGGCCAAACTTGAAGGCTATAGTTTTATCGTCGCGGCAAGCCAGAATGTCATTCCAAAAGTTGCCGATAAAGTCTTGGCCATGACCCAGGAATGGGCAGAACAGCATCCATTTACCGTAGAGGCAGTGGTCAAGGCAGTACAAAAAGCGCAGGATGATTTAAAGCAGCGCCCTGATCTTTCCGAAGTCTGGGATATGTTAGTCGATTATCAGATTATTCAGTTTGAATGTTCCGCCCAGCGGCATGTCTATGACTTTTACAAGATCAAGAATATTATCCGGAATTTTGTTGGGAAAAGTGCCCAACCGAAAGTCGATGATTTTATCTGGCTCCTGCAGCAGATGCAGAAATGGGAAGATATTGAAATGACCGCAGCCGAGAAAAAACAGATTGCGCAGCAGTGCATCTATAGCTTGCAAAACCAGCATGCAGACATTATTGGCTAAATGATGTTACTGAAAAAAGAGACCTGATTTTTCGGGTCTTTTTTATTGAGTTTATTTTCCAGAAAATGATTAAAAATCTCTGCATTCTGATCTAACTTCTTGAATATGATTAAAAGTTGTCTGCTAATTTTTTCTATAAAAATAAGCCACTTTAAGAGTCATTTCAGGATTTGGGATGAAATGGCATCCATTTTGCTTATTCAGTATTACGTTTTATAAAATTTGTAATATTGAGGGGCAACACTATGAGTTACGTTGCACGTGAACTCAGTCAAAGAAATAAATTGCTGTTTGGCTTGGGGTCTTTTTTAATACCAATTCTGATTTGGTGTGCAGTCAGCTATTTGCCATTTATCTGGCATCCACAAGTCCAGATTACTGATTCTGATAGTGTTGCCTATTTACAGGTCGAGAGTCGTATTGATAAAGACCAGTTTTTTTCTGCTGCGCAGTCTGCGGTAGATCAGGGTCTGGCTCCGCCGCAGGGTATTCTGGTCAACCCGATTTATCTGCCTGCACCACATGAAGTTGCGATTGCACTGGTCACGGCGTTTACCACGGAGCCTACCCAAGCCAATGCACCCTGGTTTCATGAAAGTCTGTGGCACAGTATCAAGTTGGTCTTTACCGCGTTCTTTATTTCTTCCTTGGTTGGTATTCCACTCGGTATTTTATGCGGATTTTCAAATAAAATTTCCCAGCTGACCGAACCCTTTGTTGAGTTTTTCCGCTATTTACCTGCTCCCGCCTTTGGTGCACTGGCAGTGGCAATTCTCGGAATTAATGATGCACCCAAAATTGCCATTATTGTGATAGGAACCCTGTTCCAGCAAATCCTGATCATTGCCAATACCACACGTCTGGTGGATCGCAGCCTGATTGAAGCCGGTTTTACCTTGGGCACCAATAAACTGAAAAGCCTGTTGCATGTGGTGATTCCAGCGGCCCTGCCTGAAATTTACCGCAATCTGCGTGTGCTGCTGGGTTGGGCATGGACATACCTGATCGTAGCAGAATTGATCGGCAGCACCTCCGGAATTACCTGGTTCATTACCCAGCAAGCCCGCTATCAGAACTTTGATAATGTCTTTGCCGCGATCCTGATTATCGGGGTGATTGGTCTGCTGTGTGATGTGATCTTGATGAAATTGGGACAACGCTTATTTAAATGGAAACCGGGAGCTAACTGATGCAAAACACTGAATTTAATACCCGCGAATACTTTGACAAGATTTATAGTCGTCCGGTGATTCTGGAAGCGAAGCAACTGACACAAAAATTCAGTCATGGCAAAACTGAACGTACGGTTTTAAATGCTCTAGATTTGAAAATTCATAAGCGTGAGTTCATTTGTGTGATTGGGCCTTCCGGTTGCGGCAAGTCAACCTTTAGCCGTGTAGTGGCCGGTCTGGATCCTTATAGCAGTGGTGAGATTCTGGTGGATGGCCAGCCAATTACCGGCCCAAGTCCGGAGCGTGGCATGGTGTTTCAGGGCTATACCCTGTTTCCATGGAAAACCGTCAAGGAAAATGTCATGTTTGGTCCGCGCATGAAAGGCCAAAGTAGTGCAGCGGCAGAAGCACAGGCACGTGAATGGATCAATATCATTGGTCTGGAAAAGTATGAAAACCAGTATCCGCATGAGCTGTCTGGCGGGATGAAACAGCGTGTCGCGATTGCCCGGGCTTTGGTCAATGAACCGAAGATCCTGTTGATGGATGAACCCTTTGGAGCACTCGATCCGCATACCCGGCAAAAAATGCAGCGTCATCTGATGGATCTTTGGCAAAATATCGACATCACCATCATTTTTGTGACTCACGATATGGATGAAGCCATTTTACTGGCCGACCGTATTGTGGCGCTGAAAGCCAATCCGGGTGAAATCAAGGAAATTATCGAAGTTGATCTACCTCGTCCACGCCATCCAGACATCATGCTTAGTCCTGAATTTAAACAGTTAAGACAACGTGTCGATTATCTGGTGCATGCTGAAGAAGATGAACTGGATCCGGCACTTGCAGAACTGCCGGTCATTCCGCGTATGACCAAGGTCAGCAGCAATAAATAATCTTATCCAAAATGCCTTTGGGACGACCCGAAGGTTTTAATCGCTGTGTTGGACGACCAACATTAGAGGTGATTATCATGCAAGCGCAATATGTACTCCCACTGGTTGATATTTCAAAATTACAAAGTCCGGATTTAGCCGATCGTATTGAGGTTGCTCATGCTCTGGATCATGCCTGTAAAGAAGTCGGATTTCTTTATCTGCAAGGTAGCCAGTTTAATTCTGATTACGCCAAAGCCCTGATTGAAATGGCCCAGTCCTATTTTTCTCAGGATCTGGACACTAAAATGCAGCACTATATTGGCAAATCAAAAAACCATAGTGGCTATGTGCCGATTGGCGAAGAACAGTTTGCCGGCAACAGTTATGATTTAAAAGAAGCCTATGATGTCAATTATGATTATCAGGGGGTAAGAAAAGACTGTCCTTTACTTGGGCCCACCTTATGGCCAGACCATCCGGATTTCAAGTCTATTGTCAGCCAATACTATAGTCATCTGCGTGAGATCAGCCGGCAGATTTTTTCTGCCTTTGCACTGGCGTTGGGCATTCGTGAGGACTTTTTTGAAAGCAAAATTACTGATGCACCAAGTCAGCTACGCTTGATTCATTATCCTTATAATCCGGAAGTGAAAGACGCCGAAGGCATTGGCGCACATACCGATTACGAATGCTTTACCCTGCTGTTACCAACCGCACCCGGCTTACAGGTTTTGAATAAAGCCGGTGAATGGATCGACATTCCCCTGATTGAAAATACACTGGTGATGAATATCGGGGACATGATGGAAATTCTGTCAAATGGTAAATATCTCGCCACCAAGCACCGCGTGAAAAAGGTCTCGGAAGAACGTTATTCATTCCCGCTGTTTTGCGCCTGCAATTATGACACCGTGATTGAACCGGTTATTCACACTGAAAATTCCAAATATTCTGCCCTGATCGGGGGCGAGCATCTATTTAATCAGACCGCCCAGACCTTTCAATATTTAAAACATCGCGTTGCTAGCGGTGAACTGGTCTTAAAAAATGCTGTACCACTTTCCTCTTTTGGACTTGAAGAACAGGCGGAGACAGCATCATGAATCTGTTTGAAGTAATTAAAACTTTAAAGCCCACTACCCCTCAGCCAGAGATTATTCCGGGCTTTTTATATGGGGCATTTCGGCGTAAAAGCATCAGTTTTTATAATGGCCTAACTGATGAAAATACCATTGTGTACTGGTTTCAGTCGCACAGTTTTACCATTGATCTTCGTCTAAAAAGCCAGACGGGAACTGCTGTTCAGGAACGCCAAGGCTGGATTGGCAATACGCTTTGGGATAGCGCCAGCCAGCTCTTGTCCTGGGAAGTGAAAGACTACGCCAATTACCAGAATCATGTGCAATGGCCGGAACCAGCCCGGTTACATGCCGTTGGCAACTGTATTCTGGAATTTTCTCCAAATAATGTCTATGTCGAAGACTGGCGCCAGCAGGTACAGCACGGTTTATTTTTAGGCCTGCGGCTTCAGTCTGCGCTTGATGTTCAATCTGGTCAGAAACTGGAAATGGATGGTGGCCTGATTATTTGTGGCGATCATATTGGCTATGCCCTGACGCGTTTGCCTGAAGTGCAAAGTGCAGTCGCTCAAATGGACTTGAAAGCTGTCGATCCGACCGTGTTTGCCTTGGTGGAAAGTTTTGAAGTTTCTATCGGGACTGATGGTCAAGCTAAAACTTACAGCACTCGCAGCAGTGAAACAGGCAAAACCTTTAACCTGGAAAATTTTGAAGTTCTCAATGAAAGCAGTCTGGTTCAGCATGTCATTTTAGATGACCGTGAAATTGACCTGATTTTTGAGCTGGATATATACCAGCCGGATTATGAGTTTCAATACAGGACGCCAACGACTACAGAAGCTGAAAGCTGGCTCAAGTCAGAACAAGAACATCTGATGCATCATGCAAAACGGGTGTTTTAGGGAGAAATATGTCTTTTTTATATCTGTCGATTGCCATTATTGCAGAAGTCATTGCAACTTCTGCATTGAAGGCCTCCAATGGTTTTAGCGTGCTCTGGCCTTCACTTGCCACCATTGCCGGTTATGCCGTTGCCCTGTTTTTCCTGTCACTGACCATGAAAACCATTCCGATGGGCATTGCCTATGCAATCTGGTCTGGTGCCGGTATTATTCTGATTTCAACGGTTGGCCTCTTGGTGTTTAAACAGCAACTGGATCTTCCCGCGCTGATCGGTCTGGCGTTTATGATCATTGGCATTATTTTTATCAATGTCTTTTCCAAAAGTACGCAGCTTTAATTTTTTAATATTCATCTGACTAGAGCCTGTCATCAATTAGCTTGAGAAAATCTAACCTGTCCTCATTATTTTTTCATGACTAAACGCTATGCATTAAGAGATGATCAGTGGGAGCAGATTAAGGATCTGTTACCTGGACGAGCGAGTACTGTTGGAGTAACTGCCAAAGATAACAGGCTATTTTTTGAAGCAGTATTGTATCGGTATCGTTCAGGTATTCCATGGCGAGACTTACCCGAACGCTTTGGGGATTTTAGAGTTGTGCACACTCGCTTTAGCCGTTGGGCTAAAGCAGGCGTATGGCAGAAAGTTTTTGAAGTGCTATCACATGAAAGTGATAATGAATATGCCATGCTAGACTCAACCATTGTGCGTGCTCATCAACACAGCGCCGGAAAAAAAAGAACAGGCAATCGGACGCAGTAAAGGTGGTTTAAGTACCAAAATTCATGCCCGTACTGATGCTTTAGGCAACCCAACAGGATTTTATCTCACTGCCGGGCAGACTCATGACTTAAATGGTGCTGATGTGCTGCTGGACTTATCGTTAAGTCAGACTTGGCTCATGGATAAAGCCTATAATTCTAAGGATCGAGTGATTGATCCAATCCATAAGATCAAGGGTCAGATCGTGATGCCATCCAAAAGTAACGCGATTGATCAGCGTGATTATGACCAACATCTTTATAAAGCAAGACATCTGATCGAGAACTTCTTCGCCAAGCTCAAGCAGTATCGAGGTATTGCTACGCGCTATGATAAATTGGCTCAAAACTTCCTGTCAGCAATCTACCTTGCTTCAATCATGATATGGCTTAATTGATGACACGCCCTAATAAAAAATCCCCAATCTGGGGATTATTTATTAGTTTAGAATACCTTCCAGAATGAGGCGGCATGCTCTATTTGAGTTCTTGCACCAGCGTTGGAACAATCACGCCATCCACATTCATTTCAGTCGTATAAATGCCGTTGGCTACATTGAACTTGTTCACATGATAGCTGGAACCATAGATCGAGTCGAAACCATCACCTTTGGTAAAGACTTTCTTGTTGGCGGCCAGATCCAGTAAATGTGTGCCATCAATGAACTGCATATAGGTCTTCGCATCGACACCAACCCGCTTGGACATGATCTGTGCAGCGTCTTCTCGAGTCGCCGGGTCATTGATATATTTGACAGTTTTATCCCAAACCTGAATCACCTTTTTCCATTGCTCTTTATTGGCTTCCAGATGGGCAGGATTCACGGTCAAGGTATCGTAGATTAACCCCGGCTTGTCTTTAGAGGTAAAAATAATCTTGGAACCGGCCACCGCAGATAAAGCCTGATTTGCTACTGGCTGCCATACCGCAATTGCATCAATATCGGGAGTAGCAAAAACCTGTGGCAATTCATTGGTCATGGTATTGACCAGTTTGACCTCATTCAGGCCAACTTTGGCATCATCCAGTGCAGTGGACAGTAACAAGTGATCGACCAGACCTTTTTCAGTGGCTACGGTTTTACCGCGCAGATCCTGAATCGAATTAATGCCATTCTTGGCAATAATCACGTCATTTCCAGCTGAATAATCGGTCGCCATGATCATCACGCCCTTGGTCCCGCCAGAGCCAGTGACCAGATTATCACCATTAGTGACCATGACCGCATCCAGCTGGTTGGCAGCAAAAGCTGAAAGTGAGGCTGAATAGTCAAACCATTTAAAATCAGCATTGACTCCAGCTTCCTCTAACCAGCCTTTTTCAATCGCAACTTGCCACGCAACCCAACCCGGCCAGTCGCTATAACCAATCCGGATGGGTTGAGTATTTACAGTACCTTCAGCCTTGGCATTTGGTTCAGGTACTTTAGCGGTATTGTCACAACCGCTTAAAAGGATTGCAGACAGTACGGAAACTGACATCAGTGCTTTTTTGATCATTTTGCGACTTCCCCTATGCATTCACATTTAAATTTGGTATTTGAAAGTTGTTTAGATTTCATAAATTCGCGCCAGCCACCGAAATGACTAATATCTGTTGCATCCTCAAGTGCATAGCCTTCACAGATAAAGCCTTTGACCCAAGTACCATCAATCAGCTGGACATTGCCGATCCCCAAAGGTGCCGGAACTTCTGCAACAATGTCTCCGAACAGTGCACGCGGAATGTCCCAGACCTCTACTTCAATTGAAGAACCTTTCGCGTTGTATTGCAGGCCAGGTTTTGGCGGTGTCGTATTTTTTAAAGCATAGAGTTTGTAATGCGAAGCAGTCCGGGTCTGCTTCATCAGGGTGCCACTGCGTGTGGTCAGCTGAAAATTCAGTGGCATACCGGTCAGATGTGCTCCGACGACAGCCAGTTTGACGCTGTGCCCCGATGAGATTTCAGTTGTTTTTTCATAGCTAAGTTCAGAGGTGCCTAGCTTTAACTGGCTCGATTGCTGCCATTTTTGCCCGAATTTGGCCAGTGCTTCATCCATCCAGGCTGGCGCAATAAAGGTCACACCCGTTGGAAGACCATCGGCACGAATACTATTTGGTAATGCCAAAGCCGACAGATCGGCAAAATTGACAAAATTGGTATAAGCGCCCATATGGCTGTTTTTCACCAGAGGATCCGCTTCTACATCTGCAATGCGATAAATGGTGGGTGCAGTAGGCACCATCAAGGCATCATAATCTGCCAGTGTAGTTTGAATAACACGGCTCAGGTGGGCACGCTCATATTCATCCTGCATGACATCGACCGCATTGAACCGGTCTGCCTGCGCAATAATCTGGCCAATGACCGGATGGGTCTGCTCGCGTTGCACCATTTTTTCCACGGCACTGGTACGTTCAGCCACCCAAGAGCGGTTATACAAGGCCGCTGCCAGTTGTTGAAATGGAGCAAAATCAATCGGCTCAACCGTATAACCCAAGCTTTGTACACTTGCGATCGCCAGCTGGAATGCTTTTTCAGTTTCAGCATCGCCATAAAATTCCAGTGTATCTGGAATGGCAATTTTCCCTTTTGAAAATTGGCTAGGAACATTCTGAGGATGCGTTCTGGAATAATCATCGCTGGCATCATAGCCCTGCATGACTTGCGCTACCTGCCAGGCATTATCCACCGTTAATGCAAAAATCGAAATCACATCGATGGTGCGACAAGCCGGAATCAGGCCAGTAGTCGAGAACCAGCCTTTGGTCGGTTTGAGTCCGACAATGTTATTGTGCCCTGCTGGTACACGTCCTGAACCTGCAGTATCTGTACCCAGACTGAATGGTACTAATCCATTGGCTACCACCACGCTGGAACCCGAACTCGAACCGCCGCTGATATATTCAGGATTAAAGCTGTTCTTCACCGCGCCGTATGGTGAGCGCACCCCGACCAGACCCGTTGCAAACTGGTCCAGATTGGTTTTACCCACGACAATCGCGCCGGCAGCTTTTAATTTGGCTACTGCGGTTGCATCGGAAGTCGCCAGATAGGCTGCTTCTTTACATGCTGCTGTGGTATAGAACCCTGCAACATCAATATTGTCCTTGACCGCAAATGGCACCCCATAAAGTGGCAAGCTTGCACTATCTGCACCAGTCAATGCATCAATTTGTGCCTGTAATTGTGCTGCCGTCGCAATTGATATCCAGGCATGATCGTCATTATTCAACCCGGCAACATACTCAATCAGGTCACTAAGCTGGATATTGTTATTCTGGTAGGCGTGTTGCCAGTCCTGTACAGTCCATAAGTTGTGCACAGCTGTTCTCCTTAAGTGTGTTCGGTATTTTGTGGAATGGGCGGCATGACGGCATCCATCAGTTCGAGATGGCCTTTAATCACGCCTTTCAGTGCAATAAATTGTTCGCTAATTTCTTTCAGATCACTACTCGCGCCCTGCATCAGCATGACTTGCAAAATTTTTTCATCATCCAACTGGATATGAAGTGAATTGATCACTTGCGCCAGATACTGCTGCTGCAGATCGACCAGCTGACTGCGCAGCGGTTTCAGGCTGACGTCGTAGAGCAAGGTGAGTGTGCCGACCATGACTTCATCGCGAATCACCAGATCATCAATCAGGTGGCGGTTAATCATGTCGACAATGGCCTGTGAACGGCTTTCATAATGCTGCTCGACAATTTTTTGGTCCATCGCATGTAGCGTGGTTTCTGGCACGGTAATACTGATCCGTGCCAATTTTTGTTTAGGCACGATGTTGATCCTTGGGTTGGTATTGGGAAGACTGTTTAATGTGAAAGCCTGCGCGTACGCTGAGCAGCTCAACCAGAAAGTGAAGCCATGGATGCATTTTTTTATTTGATGTCGGATTGTTCATGTGCATCTCCTGTAAATATTACAAAACCAAAATTTCGTATTACTTAGGAAAATGCAGAAAGCGTGCCAATTTTTAGTTATTTGGATGAGGTGAATAAACTTATATAAAAGGGCGAAAAAAAGCCCCATAACATTGAAATGGGGCTTGTTCTAAAGTAAAAGTAAGTTTTGTATTTCACCGGTTTATTCCATTTTGATTGCTCATGTCCTTGCTATTCTTTTTATACATGAATGGTTAACCGATGTTTGTGATTATGAGTGATCAAGTGCTTTGTTCTCCTCTATTTATAGTTGTATATAAATAAAAGCATAAAGCATGCCACAATATAAAATTGAATAGATTTAAGCAGAATGCCTGAGAAATTAATTACATATGCAAAAAGAGGCAAAACAAGGATGATTTATTTTTTAAGTATGCCTAAAAAATAGCCCATTTTGCACCATTGGGGTTCGAGTATGCATCAAAGTGTGGCTGAGTGATTCAGACCGTTATCTATCTAAGTGTTATTCTTCTAAAATAAAGACCAACCAGATGATCAATCACTATTTTATAACTCATTTGAAAAGTGATGAATTACTGCTAAATTAGCACCTATATCTGGGGGCATTTTTATGACAGAAAAATTATATTATTGGGCAGAAAATTTAGAAGACTATACTTCAGATAATGATACAGACACAGAGAATAAAGAAGTTATAGAAATCAAAAGACTTAATTTTTTTATTGGTAAAAATAATGCAGGAAAAAGTAGGTTTCTGAGAGAGCTTTTTTTATCAAAATATAAGATAAATGACTATAATGATGTAAATAATAAGAATGACTTCTATGCTGAAATTTATCCTATAGTTAATTCTACCAATGGCACTCTAATAGGTAACAACAGTCATTTCGGTGGTTCTAATAAAGCTGAATTATTAAATAAATTAAAACAACTAGATAGTCTACCAAAACAATTTGATCCTAAATCATTATATAATTTAAAAGAGGAAATTTCTAAATTTCGATTCACCAAAAATGATGCTACTGTTAGAATCTCCGATACTATAGATAAATATTTGCAATCTTATTCAAAATTATATATCCCTATTCTTCGCGGCATGCGCCCTGTGACAGAAGAGGTAAATAAACAACCTTACATTGAACGTGCCCAAAAAGATTATTTCCCTGATAAAGAAAAGTTCAACTCCCAAAATATTATTACAGGTGAATGTTTATACCACGAACTTAAAATTCATCTTCTAGGTGAGCCTGAACAACGTGAATTGATAAAAAATTACGAAGACAAATTAAGCCAATATTTTTTTGATAACGAACCTGTTTCACTTATTCCCAAGCATGACCAGGACGTTGTGAATATAAAAATTGGTAAAGATGCTCAAAGACCTTTATTCGAATTAGGTGATGGTCTGCAACAAGCAATTATCCTAACCTATGAAGCTTATATAAAAAGCAAAGATAAAAATGGAAATACTGAAACACATGCATTCTTTATTGAAGAACCTGAACTTCACATGCATGCTGGTATGGTTCGTCAATTGATGAATTTCTACTTAAACGAAACACCTCATTATTATTTCTTTACTACACATTCAAATCATTTACTCGATATGGCTGATGAATCTGATCAAGTCATGATTCAAAAATTTGTAAAACAGCCGAAAGATGATGATCAAAGCAAATTTGACTTTAAAATTTATCGTTGTGACCGTGATCGTGACTTACTTGCCTCATTAGGTGTAAGACCTTCTTCTGTATATTTAGCCAATTGCACCATTTGGGTTGAAGGCATTACAGATCGCTTATATATCACTAAATATATGGAAAAATATTTAGCTGAATTAGAGAAATCGAATAAAGAACTTTATAAAAAGTACCGTCGCTTTATGCCGAATTATCACTACACATTTGTAGAATATGCAGGGAGTAATTTAGTACATTGGTGCTTTAGCGACGATTACGCAGATCAATTAGAAGATAAAGGGCTTAGTGCTAAAGCGGTCGCAAGTGAAATGTTGCTAATAGCTGATGGCGATATTCAAGGTAAAGCTGATCGTGTAGAAGTTTTAAAGCGTGAGTTGAAAAAAGATAATTATTTAATTTTAGAGTGCAAGGAAACAGAAAATACTCTGCCGAAAGAGGCAATCATTAGAGTAGCTCAAAAAAAGTTTAGCAAGATGCAAACTAGAACTAAACAGGGGTTTACTATAGAAAAGTTAGATTCAATCACTGCATCTGATTACTTTGATCATAAAGATTATGGAATAGGAAAACTATTAGACGATCAAATACGAAATACCAGAACATCAACTGATAAAACTGCATTTGCTGATGGTAAAGGTGTAGGTACAATAAAATATAAACTAGATTTCTGCCGAGAAATCATCAAAGATTTCGATGAAAAACCTGATTGGGAACTTACACCAAAAGCCAAAGCGTTATGTGAACGAATATTTAAGCATATCGAAAAATGTAATTCTTAAATCTCCCCTAACCCCTCTTTAATAAAGAGGGGAAATTCCCTCCTTTGAAAAAGGAGGGTTAGGGAGGATTCTTTAAGCCACTGGCGCCAACGTAAACAATACCTGCCCCGTTTTTACCGTCTGCCCTTTTTCAATGGTAATTGCATCCACACGCATACGCTCAGGTGCAATAATTGGTATCTCAATCTTCATCGCTTCAATCACAGCTAAGGTCGCACCTTCTTCCACAATATCGCCTGACTGACATTCAATTTTCCAAATTGAACCCGGCATATGTGATTCCACCGCACAACCACCTTCAGGCACTTCAACACCTTCGCCATCATCCACAGCATCTAGACTTTCAGAGACATATTCCGCAAGACCTGCTTCATGCCAGCGACGGCGCTCTGCATCAAAGTTGGCTTGTTGCACCGCTTTAAATGCCGAAATAGATTCTTGGTTTTCAGTTAAGAAGTCGTTGTATTCTTTTAGATTCAATACACCATCTTCAATGCGTAATTTTAAACGCCCTGCTTTAAAGTCCTCACGCATTTGCATGAGTTCCGCTTCAGACACTTCATAAAACTTAATTTGGTCAAAGAAGCGCAATAACCACGGCATACCTTGTTCAAAGTCGGGGTTTTTACGGTAGCGTGACCACATTTGCGAAGTGCGACCGACAAACTGATAGCCACCCGGACCTTCCATGCCATAAACGCACATATATGCACCGCCGATACCGACAGCATTTTCAGGTGTCCACGTACGTGCAGGGTTATATTTTGTGGTGACCAAACGCTGACGCGGATCAAGTGGCGTTGCTACAGGTGCACCCAAGTACACATCACCCAAGCCCATGACCAAATAACTGGCGTTATAGACCACATCTTTCACGGCTTGTTTGTCTTTTAAGCCATTAATACGACGGATAAATTCGATATTGTCCGGACACCACGGCGCATCTGGGCGCACGGTTTGCATATAACGTTCTGTTGCAAGTTGCGTTTGTGAATCTTCCCAAGCAAGCGGTAAATACACAGTACGGGATGGCACTTGCATCTCAGTCACATCAGGCAGTTGCTCTTCCGCCACTTGAAGCATACGCAACAAATCAATCTGATCGAGTTGGGTCGAATCAAAATGAATTTGCAATGAACGAATACCCGGTGTCAGGTCAATAATGCCTTGAATGTTTTGATCTTTGACCCATTGCATCAGCGCATGAATACGGAAACGTAGGTTTAAATCTAAAACTAACTCGCCATATTCCACCAACATATAGTTGTTACCGGCAGGACGATACACCACATCAGGCGTACCATTTTGACCTTTTAAAGTGTCTAGAATGGCAGATTTCAGCGTGCTAATTTCAGGATAGAACGACTCATCAAAAGTCACCGCTTGTGTATCTTGAGCAGTTAATTGCGTACGATATTTTTCATTCAGTACTTTGGCTTGATGATAGCTGATAGGCACAAATTTGACTTTATCGCCTGCTTTAAGCTGACCGAGTTTCCAAAGTTCCGAATTGATGACCACCGCAGGACACACGAAACCACCAAGGCTTGGGCCATCTGGACCTAAAATAATCGGCATATCACCGGTAAAATCAATCGCACCAATGGCATAAGCATTGTCATGGATATTCGATGGATGCAGACCCGCTTCACCACCGTCCTGACGTGCCCATTCAGGTTTAGGTCCAATTAAACGAATTCCGGTACGGCTGGAGTTAAAGTGAATTTCAAACTCATTCGCAAAGAAAGTATCAATGTCGTTTTTGGTAAAGAAATCAGGCGCGCCATGTGGACCATACATCACCGCAATTTCCCAAGAATTGGAGAATGTCGGGATTTGATCATCGCTTAATGCGCGAACTTCATCGGATGTAAATGCCGTGATTGGAAGCATATCGCCAATCAGTAAGTTACGCCCTGCATGACCACCGAATTGACCTAAAGTAAAAGTTGCTTGTGAGCCTAAATATTCAGGCACATTTAGACCGCCTTTAATGCCAATGTAGGTACGACAACCTGTGGCGATCTTGCCACATTTGAGTACCTGACCTTTGCGTACATTGACAGTTTGCCACATTGGAACGGCTACGCCATCCAAAGTAGATGGCATATCACCACCAGCAAGCACAATTTGACTATCACAATGAAATTTTAGGCTTGGCCCTTGTAGCGTACATTCCAAACCTGCGGTATTCGGTACATTGCCTAACAATTGGTTTGCGACATTTAAAGACAGCGGATCAATCGCACCGGATGGTGGCACACCAACATCCCAATAACCTAAACGTCCTGTCACATCTTGCACGGCGGTTTGTATACCGGCTTGGAGCACTTCAATCTTTTGAGTTTTCCACTCAAAGGTATTTAAGAAGCGTGTGGTTTGTGTCCCCGCTTTAAACACATCGCAATCGATAATGTTTTGTAGATATTCAAGGTTGGTTTCAATGCCGGCAACCGAAGTTTTAGCCAAAGTATCCGTCATGGCTTGAATGGCAGAATCACGAGAATCGCTTGTGACGATAATTTTGGCAATCATCGGGTCATAGAACGACGAGACATTGGAGCCGGTTTCTACCCAAGTTTCATTACGGGCATTGGCATCAAATTCAACGTGAGTCAAAAGTCCAGCACTTGGTTGAAAGTTTTTGATTGGATCTTCAGCATAAAGACGCACTTGAATCGAATGACCTTGAGACTCAAGTGTTGATGTAGGTGCAACCCAATCGCTACTGCCTAAAGTCACCATCCATTCCACTAGATCGACACCAAAGACTTGCTCGGTTACACCATGCTCTACTTGTAGACGGGTATTCACTTCCAAGAAATAGAATTCTTGGGTGTCGGTATCCATCACAAATTCAACGGTACCTGCCGAACGGTAATTCACCGATTGCATCAATTGAATCGCGACATTTTGAATATAGGCACGTTGCGTATCGTTTAAATGTGGTGCAGGCGTTTCCTCAATCACTTTTTGGTTACGACGTTGCACCGAACAATCACGCTCGCCCAGTGCTAGAACTAAACCGTTGCCATCACCAAAGATTTGCACTTCGATATGACGAGCATTTTGTACGAATTTTTCTAAGTAAAGGCCTGCATCTTTAAAGTTGGCTTGCGCTAAATAAGACACGGTTGCATAAGCTTCTTTCAGCTCCTCCGCATTCCACACCAAACGCATGCCAATACCACCACCACCTGCGGTACTTTTCAGCATCACAGGATAGCCAATACGCTCAGCCTCAAGCAGGGCTTCAGCTTCATCAGCCAATAATTGGCTACCTGGCAATAACGGTACATTGGCTTGAATCGCCAATTCACGTGCAGTGTGTTTCAGACCAAATGCTTTCATTTGCTCGGCATTTGGGCCCAAGAACACAATGCCTTGTGCTTCACAGAGATTACAGAATTCGGCATTTTCAGACAGGAATCCATAGCCCGGATGAATCGCTTGCGCACCGGTATATTTGGCCACTTCTAAGATTTTATCGACATTCAGATAGCTTTGGCTTGCAGGTGCATCACCAATAAAGACCGCTTCATCAGCTAAAGTCACATGCAAGGAATCACGATCTGCTTCCGAATACACCGCAACCGATTGGATGCCTAATTTTTTAAGGGTACGGATGACACGACAAGCAATTGCACCACGGTTGGCGATGAGAACTTTATTAAACCCATATTTTAAAGTCATAGTCTTATACCTCGCCTTCACGGACAATCAGTTGAATTTTTGTTGGGTTATAGGCATTACATGGGTTATTTAGTTGTGGGCAGTTTGAGATCAACACAATCAAATCCATCTCAGCTTTAATTTCCACATATTTGCCCGGTGCAGAAATCCCATCATCAAATTTCAGGTGACCATCTGAAGTTACAGGTACATTCATAAAAAAATTAATATTTGGACCGATATGGCGCACATTCAGACCATGCTTTTTCGCAATCGGATGTTGTGACAATGCAATCATGAAATTGTTACGGCAACTGTGCATTGGATATTTATCATGCGCATAACGAACCGTGTTACTTTCACATGAACATGCACCGCCTAAAGTATCGTGGCGACCGCAGTTGTCATCATGAATACTCGCAATTTTATTGCCAAAGTTGGTATATAAAGTCGTACCTTTTTCTAGATAAATTTGACGGTTCATCGCCAAAGTATCGGTTGCGCTATAACGCTCTTCAGGGTTATGTGCGGAAATAAACAAAGTATCCACCGCTTGATTACCTTCAAGATCAACAATACGGAAATACTGGCCTTTTTTGACTTCACACATCCATGCTTCACCGGCAGGACAAACTTCGCTAAGTACTGATTTTTCTATATTTACGAGTGCAGTCATGATCATTCCCCTTAAGCAGTTAAAGCGTAATAGCGGTTATTATTTTGAAACGCACGCTGATTTTGCGGGCATGAGTCACGGCAGACATCGGTGTCGCCTAAAGGCAGTGCTTTAAAGAGTGAGAGCTGAATATCGGCTGGTGCATATTCATTAGAATTGTCGAGTGCATGTGGTGCGCTGGATAAAAACACCAAACAATCCATTTCAAAGCGTAGTTCAATTACTTGATCAGTATTGTCAGATACGACATAAGACAAGTTACCGTTGTCATCTGGTTGCACTTTAGAGAATAGATTTAAAGTATTGCTAAGATCGGTCGCCGATAAGCCAAATTTGGTCATCTCTAAAAGCAAGCTGTCTTTACCGTTGCGGTACATGTCGTTACGCGCATCTTGGAAGCTTTGCTTGCCAAACTGTTGTTCGATTTGCTGTGCGGTACTTGGCGCACAAAAGGCATCATTCCAACCATGGTCATCTTTAACAATCGAGATCATCGCACGACCTAAATCAGACGCCAAAATGTGCCCTGTACTTAAAAATGCGCTGTGTTGACCTTTTAAGCTGTCTGGCATGTTATAGGCTTCAAGCTTATCTTCGCTATTCACACAAAACAGTGAAACATTGGCATTTGCGCCTAAAGATTTAAGTTGTAAAACTGCGCCACGCTGGATGCGTGCTGACCAGTGGTGTCCACCCGGTAAACGTTCAGTCCAGAGGACTTGATCTTCGTGATAAGTAGTTGTGCTCATATGCATCCATCCCAATCTTGTACGGTTTACCTCCCGGGCTTTTATCCCTCCGTGTAGCTTGAGCTTGAAACTTAAGCCGTGAACTCTCGGTCGCAGACCTACATGAATCTTCATGTATCGGAACCCTAGATCACTTTATGATTGAGTAGATAGATGCAAAGGACGTGCCAAACTGGTAATACTATTTTTTATATTCGTAATACTTTTTTTTGAGATGGAACTGATCACTTCAGGTGCAAGGCTCTGAAAAAGGCATCAAGATGTACCAAAATAAAAAAATCCCGGCTTGAACCGGGAGTTTAAAATCTAGAGATGAGAACTCAATCAAACTATTTAAGTTGTAGAGTTATTTACTTAAAATCTCATGCAGCATATTGCGTAACCATTGATGGCTGGTTTTATGATGACAGGACATATGCCAATACTGCTTTACGGAATAGGTCGGGAACGCAATTGGCGCATTAAAGATCTTGAGATTGCCACGTGATAACAGGACTTCACTCAAATAATAAGGCACGGTCGCAATCGCATCGGTTTCCTGCACTACCAGTCCGACTCCCAGATAACTTGGCAGACGCATTAGAATGTCACGCTTAAGTTCCAGATTCAGCAATTCATTTTCAATATGGTAATGCCCCATCCCGGCATCAATATCGATATGGGTTTCATGTAAATACTCTTCGGTCGTGATGCTGTCACCCGTGAGTCGCGGATGGTCTTTCGCCGCGATCACCACATAATACTGTTCAAACAGTTTCTGCTGATAAAAGCCATTCTCCAGATTTGGTAAGAAGCCCAAAGCCAGATCAATCTCGCCATTGGCCATCTGATAACTGGTTTCCGAGGTAATCGGACGCACATTCAGACGGATATGGGACGCATGCTGCTTCAGATACTGTGAAATTTTTGGCAATAACACCAGATGGGATACATCGGTCATCGCCAGTGTAAAGCGCTGCTGTGAAGTGACCTGATCAAAATTGATCGTGAAATTATTGATTGCTTCAACTTTGCTCAGTGCTTCGCTGACCAAGGGAAAGAGCTGTTTGGACAGGTCTGTCGGCAGCATTTCATTGCCAATACGTAAAAATAAAGGATCACCATAATGCTGGCGAATTTTATTTAGCAGATTGCTCACCGCTGGCTGGCTCATATCTAAATGATCGGCTGCCTGAGATACATTTTTAAATTTATAGACATAATAAAAAATACTGAGCAATTTACAGTCAAGTTCAAACACAGAAATACATTTCCTTTAACTTTCTCATCATTCGGACAGGTCTTTCATCCGCATAAGTCTATTGAGGGTCAGATTAAAATATAACACTTCGCCACTATTTTCAGGATTAAACTCGCTGTAATTTTCCGAAAAAAATACTTTTTCCAGATGAATAAATCCATTAAAAAGTACCTCAACGCAAAATTTCCAGCCCGGTTTGATCAGGTCAGTTAAACAATTAAATCGTATGCGATATACTCAGTCCCACTGAATAACTGGTAAAAATACAGAGAAATCTTATATGTTTCAGGATAAAAAGCTGGTCTGTTTTGATCTAGATGGTACGTTGATTGATTCTGTAGGCATCTGGAATCAGGTAGATGCAGCCCTGATTGATGAGCTCTCCAACAGAAAAGTCGATTTACATGAGATTCAGATTCAGCAACAGCGCGATCTTCAACTTACCGCCTTGAGACATATGTCAGATCCTTATCTGGAATATTGTGGATTTTTAAAAGAACAATACGGTTTTGAACCAGCTAAAAAAGAAGTAAAAAATCGTCGTTATAGTATTTCCCGACATTTTCTTGATTATATCGTCGAGTTAAAACCTCAGGCAGACCTCCTGATTCAGGCTTTAAAACAGCAACAGATATCACTGGCTTTGACCACCACCACCAGTTTATTCAATGTACAGCGCTATCAGGATAACAATCGAAATATTAATTCTAAAATCAGCTTTGATGAGGACTTTTCCTTGATTCTCACCCGTGAAAATGTCCAGAACATTAAGCCGCATCCCGAAGTTTATCTGAATGTTTTGCAAGCCTTTAACCTTCGACCTGAGGAATGTCTAATTATTGAAGACTCGTTAGTCGGTGTAGAAGCAGCAAATCATGCGGGCATCGAGGTGGTGGCAATTTATGATCAGCACTCCGCTCATGAAATAGATTTGATCAAAGCCAAAGCAAATTATTATGTCGAGGATTTTGCTGAATTATTAAGTTTTATTCAGTAAAAACACCCACTAAAAAAGATGCCATGAAGCATCCTTGTTCATGACATCTTGAATACTATTTGTGGCCTAAAAATCTTACTACCTATTTGGCTTTTTTATAGATTGAGCCTGAACCAACCAGATTTCCGGTTTTCTCATCGATTGCAAAATCGACCATACCTGCACCTGCGTTCAACTGAAGCATACCATTTTCATTCACTGCAGCGGGCATTGGATTCTTTTTCTCGGTTTTACCGGTTTCCTTATCTTTGATCGTATTGGTAATCAGATAATTTTCACCATTTTTTGAAATAACCAGAATATTTTCAAGTTTTGGATTTTCCACGGTGTTTTTCCAATTGCCCTGATAATCTGGTGCGGGTGCTTCAGTGGTGTTACAAGCAGTTAAAAGTACTAATAATGGAATTGCTGAAAAATATTTAAGATGTTTCAAAACTGAGACCTTAAGTGTAACGACGCGGCCATTATAGAGAGAAGCCCTTGGGGCTGAAGCAGGTTGTTGTAGGCAAAGCGTTTCAGCAGTACTGGATCTGTTTTGCTTTCGTCATTTTTTGAAATCTGTATCCATATTTTATTCATAAACAGGAGGATTTTAATGATATTGAATCTGATAAAGGTCAAAAAAATTCCTCAATAGACCATCCAAATCTATTGAGGAGTACCAAAATGGTGAATAAGTAACGCTTAAAAAATTATGACAATAGTTTCGCTTTAAAGTAGTTGAATACAGATTTGGCAGCATGGGTTTTTTCAACCACCTGCTCAGTCCAGTGATTCGGTAGAGAACATTTAGCCAGACCTACCCACACTGTAGAAAACTGTTTCATAAAGCTGGCTTCGTTATAATGAATGCCATATTCTGCACAGAGCGCTTTGATTTTTGGCGCAACCTGCGCATAGCGATTGGCTGGCATATCCGGGAACAAGTGATGCTCAATCTGATGGCTCAAATTACCACTCAAGATATGTAGCCAGGTTGTTCCGCTAAAATTGCTCGAACCACGAATCTGGCGTAAATACCACTCGGCACGGGTTTCATTGTCGGTATTGTCCATTTCAAAGGTTTCAGCATCTTCAGTGAAATGACCGTTAAAAATGACGGCAGAAGCCCATAGACTGCGAATCACATTAGCCACCGCATTTCCGGTAAATACCGGAATGGCATTTGGCCCGGCAATGATCGGGAAAAATACATAATCTTTTAACACCTGACGTCGCATTTTCTGGCGTAAAGGTGCTGCTTCTTCCCAGACTTCTTTCCAGGTCTTGGTTTTATAGGCAATCACATCTTCCAGATGCAGGCGTTGCAGGCCAACATACCATTCGAAAAATACCATTAACTGAATGCCCAGTGGAATATTGAACAGAAAGCGTGGTTCCCACTTTTGCGATTCACTGACTCGAATCAGCCCATAACCCACATCATGATCCATCCCGACAATATTGGTATAAGTATGATGAATATAGTTATGGGTGTATTTCCAGTCATCGCCGGTTGAAATCGTATCCCAGTCATAAGTCGCACCATTCAGACTCGGATCGTTCATCCAGTCGAACTGGCCATGCATGACATTGTGGCCGAGTTCCATATTTTCCACGATTTTAGAAAGACCGAGCAAACCTGTCCCTGCCAGCCATACCGGTGGCGACCAGCCGGCAAACATCAGCATGCCACGTGAGGCAATTTCGCTATAGCGGACAAAATTACGGATTTTATAAATATATTCGGCGTCTTTTTCCCCCAGATCATCCATGACCTCGCGGCGGATTGCATCGACCTTGGCACCGAATTCCTCAATCTGTTCCGGACTGAGAAATTGGCTTTTGCTATGTCGTTTAAAATCAATTTGCATATTCATGGGAGCACCTTCTTATAGTTTAATTAATGGCTTATCAATAGTTTATAAATTAATCACCACAGGACTCACTGCCTGAGAAATGCACAGTTTGATCTGGGTATTATTACCATGATCAATTTCACCGGTCAGGACGTTTCGTACCGAACCACTGACCTTGGTACAGGAACAGGTGTTGCAGATGCCCATCCGGCAGCCATGCGCTGGTCGCAAGCCCGACTTTTCGGCACTTTCCAGTAAATTGGACTGCGCCTGAAACTCTTGCTGCGATCTTAAAAACTGTACCGGCTGTGCTTTAATTTTTTCATCGACCACAACCTGGAAATATTCCGAATGAAAATTGGATTTCAATTCCAGTTTATCAACGATGCGAAGTGAGGCCTTCATCATCCCGGCGGAGCCACAAGCATAAATTTTTCGTTCTGCAAAGTCTGACACCAGCTTTTGCAATAAGCTCTGGGTCAGATGCTGCTGGTGTTCCACAGTATTGAAATGGTGATATTTCAAGTTTGGATGCATAAGAGCCAATGTTTTCAGTTCAGCATGAAAGGCATCATCTCGAGTGAAATAAATCAGGTCGATCTGTTCCAGAGATTGAATGACTGCTTTTTGCAGCAAGGAGTAAATGGCGGTAATACCACTGCCTGAAGCCAGGAATAAAATCGGCTGCGTAGATTTTTGCAATGTGAACTCACCTTGCGGCTGTGAAATTTCTATCACGGCACCAATTTGCATCAGACTTAAGGCACGTGACACTTTGCCCTGCTGTTTAACCGCAATGATCAGATCGCCATTTTTTAATACCGTCACTACAGAATAATGTCGCTGATGACGTACGCCATCAAGTCTGACGGTCACTGCAATATTCTGGCCGGCCTGAAATGACTTGGCTTTAAAATTATGATTTGGACGTAAGTGAATCTTGAAAAAGTCAGGACTGATGGCTTGAATGCCCATAACGGCAGCCTTAACTTTTTTGATTGCCCAGGTTGGATGGATTTTTTCACCAATAAAATCAATGAAATCTTGCCGGATCCAATGCGGCTGATAGGTTGGCATGCTTGTCATTTTTATCCCCTTATCCGCAGACAGCTTCATTAATGTACAACTGTCTAATTATTATATTGCTCAGGATAAAGAATTTTCACATTCAGACCATGTCAATACAGGTCAAATTATGTGCCTAAGCCATATAATATGACTTTTTGTCGGACAATATCGTCTAAAAGTAGCGATCAAGGCGATATGGATTGAGAAAAAGCATTTTTAAATAGACAACGCTGCTTAGCCTGTACATAAAAAAACTGACCTCTATTCGAGATCAGTTTTTTAACTTCATGTTGGGATTTTCAGATTAAATAACGCTTTAACCTGCTGCCTGCTCCAAAAGAATAGTCCCATATAATTCACGCAGATCCTTTTTCAGCATTTTACCAGTACCACTGAGTGGGATCGTATCAACAAATACGACTCGGTCTGGAATCTGCCATTTGGCTACCTTGTCCGCATAATATTCCAGCAGATCAGTTTCACTTAGCTGGCTATCCGGTTTTTTAATAGCAATCAATACCGGGCGCTCATCCCATTTAGGATGCTGGGCGGCAATCACGGCAGCCATCGCAATTTCCGGATGTCCCATGGCAATATTTTCCAGCTCCACCGATGAAATCCATTCTCCGCCAGACTTGATTAGATCTTTAGAACGGTCACTGAGTTTCATAAAGCCATCCTGATCCAGCGTAGCAATATCGCCGGTATCAAACCAGCCGTCAGCAGTCAGTGCAGACTCTTCTTTGCCGAAATAATGGCTGATGACCCAATGCCCTTTCACTTGTAAATTTCCTGTGGTCTGTCCATCACGTTCAATTTCATGCATCCCTTTTTCTGCATCAGTCAAACGTAGGTCAACCCCGAATGGTGGACGACCTTGGGATAGACGAATCTGTAATTTTTCTTCATCAGACAGATGCAAATGTTTGGTCTTGAGTTGATTCGCTGTACCCAGTGGACTGATTTCCGTCATGCCCCAGGCATGGATCGTTTCACAATTAAACTGTTCTTTGAAAGCTCTTAGCATCGCCGGTGGGCATGCCGATCCACCCACTACATTTCGTTTTAGGCTTTCCAATTTGGAACCTGACTGATTTGCGGCGGCAATCAACCCCTGCCAGATGGTTGGTACACCAAGTGCTACCGAAACCTGATAAGTATCAATCAGGTTGACCAGACTGGCACCATCCAGACCCGGTCCAGGAAGAACTAATGTGCATCCCACCATCGCAGCAGCATACGGTGTGCCCCACGCATTCACATGGAACATTGGCACTACAGGCAACATAATGTCGGCAGCCGAGACATTTAAGGAGTCAGGTAAAATGATGGCATAGCTATGTAATACCGTAGAGCGATGGCTAAACAGCACACCTTTGGGATTGCCCGTGGTTCCTGATGTATAACACAGAGAGCTTGCCGAGTTTTCATCAAGTGTTGGCCACTCAAAATCTGCATTTTGGCCGGCAATCAGATCATCATAAAATTGTACTTCTGGTATCGCTTCTCTAACTGCCGGATCAGCTGCATCCAGACAGATAAAATGCTCGACTGAGCTCAACAGCACTTTCACGGCTTTAATTAAAGGGACAAATGTTTTATCGAACAGCACCACGCGATCCGCAGCATCATTCATAATAAAAATCAGCTGTTCCGGAAATAAGCGCGGGTTAATGGTATGACAGACCAGGCCACTCCCAGAAATGGCATACCAGGACTCTAAATGGCGATGATTATTCCAGGCAATAGTCGCGACCCGATCTCCCTGCGCTAAGCCGAGTTGTTGTAATGCATTGGCAAAACGTTTCGAGTTTTGGTGAATTTCTCCCCAATTGGTCACTGTAATACTGGTATCGGTATTTTTGGAAATTACCTCGGTATCGGCATGATAGCGTCCTGCATGTTCAATCATGCTGCTGATCAGTAAAGGCTGAAACATCATATTTCCGAGCATTCTCCACTCCTTTGTGCTTGTTATTGGTCCGTATTTGCGTATCGTTGTTATAGTTGCATGATGGCTCGGTCTGAAACCGTAACTTACTTTTTATCATCATGTGGATTGAATTTAGCAAGGAAATCTAACTTTGTAAGTATCGAATTGTGACAAATTAAGCCAAGTGACTGAGGCGTATAAAAATGGGAATATGATTTATGTAGAGATAAAATTTCCACAGAAAATTTGAGACCTGATTTTCACTTTAATTGTCTTGCATCAAGACTCAAGCTTAAAAATAGAATGTCAATAATCCTATTCCTCCCTTTTGTTATATTAAGCATCCTAAAATATGCTATAAATCAAAATAATTAGAACAGTTTTAGTTCAAGAAAGTGTATGTATAAGTCTGAAAAACTGGCACAGAATATCCGTCAGATGATTGAAAACGGTGTATGGAAGGCACATGAAAAATTACCTTCACTTCGCGAACAGACCCAATTATCTGGTTATAGCCTGATGACGGTACTCAATGCTTATCAGGAACTTGAAGCACAAGGGCTGGTCTATGCCAAAGACAAATCAGGCTATTACGTTGCAGAACACACTCAAGCGCTGCTCAATAACAAACAGTCCGTCCAGATTGGTTTAAATCCTAAAATTCAAATCAATTCGGTGGTATTTAATTATTTAAAATCGACTCAGTCAGCCGAGATTGTGCCTTTTGGTTCTGCCTTTCCCAATGCAGAGCTGTTATATAACGCTAAATTTATGCAGATTCTGGCGCAGCAGGCCAAAAGAAAAAGCAGTTATAACAATCAGAACCATATGCCGCCTGGTAATCAGGACTTGCGGCAACTGATTGCCAACCGTTATCAATTGCAAGGGATTACCTGCAATCCAGATGACATTGTCATTACGTCCGGCGCACTAGAAGCACTGAATCTGTCTTTACAGGCCTTAACCCAACCCGGTGATTTTATTCTGCTACAGCAAACCATATTTTATGGTGCCTGGCAGGCAGCCGAGCGTCTGGGATTACAGGTGATTACGATTCAGGAACATCCACAGTTTGGCTTTGATCTGGAATCATTTGAACAGGCTTTAAAACAGTATCCGATCAAGGTGTGCTGGCTGATGCTGAATGCCCATAATCCGATTGGCTTTACCGTCAGTTCTGAAATCAAACAAAGAATTGCGGAACTCTTGTATGAATATCAGGTGTATTTAATCGAAGATGATGTTTATCAGGAATTAAATTATGGTGCAGCCAAGCCGTTACCAGTTAAATATTTTGATCAACATCAGATGGTTTTGCACTGCGCCTCATTTTCGAAAACGCTGGGGATGGGTGCACGCGTCGGTTGGGTGTATGCCGGCCCATTTTCCGATGCCATTCAGCACTTACAGCTCATGAGCACTTTAACGGTCAGCCCCTTACTGCAAAATGCACTGGTCGAGTTTATTTCACATCATCATTATGAAAAACATTTGCGGCATTTAAGGCAGCATCTGGAAAAATATAAAAAGAAATTTTATCAAGAACTTAAAGCACGTTTGGGAAGCATCTGTGAAATTTACTATTATTCCAGTGGTTATTTTCTCTGGATTGAATTACCTAAAGAAGTCGATGCCCAGCAGCTCTATGAACAATTGCTGCAACAGCATATTTCAATTGCCCCTGCACTGCTGTTTAAGCCGGAGCCTGCCAGCCAACATTATATTCGCCTGAACTGTTCGTTTGAATGGACAGCCAAGATCGAAAATGCAGTCAATCTACTGACAGAAACCATTCTTCAAAATAGCAAAAGCGCGGATTAATTCATCCACGCTTCTGTTACAGATCAGACGCTTTTATGCAAAGAAGTCTTAGAAATTGTAAATGGCAACCGCATTGATACGGTTATCTTCACCCTTACGACTACTAATCGCATCACCTTCAGTATTTAAGACAGGTCCATAGGCTTCACGCTCACCATAGACATATTCCAAACCAAAACTTAAAGGCTTGGTTGGGCTATAGAAAATATTGGCCCAAGCTTGCCATAAGTCTTTATTGGCTTTAGTTTGATCAACAGCAGCCAAATAACCAGTATCCTGATCAAAATTCATATAGCCATAACCCAATGTACCGCGCAATTTGTCATTAAACTGCTGGGTTAGGCCGACTGAAATTGAATCAAATTCGCTTTGTAATAAATCGCCATTTGCAGCAATCACACCCGTATTGGCATAAGACACAAAGCTGCTATCGCCTTTCACATGGTAATAGTCGGCTTTGAGCGTTGTACCCGGCACAACATCATACTTGGCACCTAAACCTACACCCCATGCCATTTTTTCATCTTCATTGACACGCTTTTCATTCCCCATCGCACGGGCACTGACTGTAAGATTATCAGCAAATTTATGATTTAAACGTGCTGTTAAAGCAGGTAGACGTTGTTTAATACCAGTAATGGTTGCATCTTTAGGATCTTCTACTGCAAATACCAGATTGGTTTCAGGACTGATTGTGCTGGTATAACGAACTTGTGGTGTCCGTTTAATTGAACCGCCAGCGTAAACCAATGCATCTACAGTTTCTGGAATATAATCTGGCACCGCAAAGTTCGACCAGGTTTGACCGATCAACCAGTTGGCATAGCTGATATAAGCATGACGGATACGCAAATTATCAAAGCTTGCGCCGCCCAGAAAATCCACTTCAACTTTACCGCTTAAAGCTTTATCTCCAGCACCGACTGGTGCTTTAAAATCCATGCCTAAACGGGTTGCAGCCAGAGTAGATTTAAATTCATCACTACGCTCACCGACACCTTCTAAAGGTACAGCATTAATCTGGTTATACATACGTGCTGCTGAACCACCTTCAGCCTGATAAGAGGCATCGGCACGAATATTTCCATAAAGATTAAATTCGGCACCACTGGCAATTTTCATGACGGGTTTGCTTGCTGGAGCAGGTGTTGCTGCAACATGTGCAGTGACCACAGCCGTTTGTCTTTGCTGTTGCTCAACCAGTGCGCGTAGAGCCTGAACTTCCTGGCGCAGTTGTTCAATTTCCTGCTGATTCGACTGAGCTGAGGTTTGTGCTTGAGTCGACAAGCTGATGCCCCCTAAACTCATTGCCATCATGCTCATCAGAACTGTGCGTTTGAATGTGATTGTTGGTTGATTAAATAATTGTGTCGTGTTCATCCTAAACTCGCTTTTTATTATGCGTTTCGATTCTAGCAACAGATCACCACCCGTTACGATGGCGATCTATATCATTGGGAATATTATCTTTATTGATTGAAATCTAACTTAATGTGTCGCTTCTTTTGCCAATGGATTCGGCTTCACATCAGGTGTTGCAAGGGCTTGGCCATCTACGGAAGTTTTTAAGTTCACCAGGAAAATTGCCAGCGCAGCGATTACGCCAGGAATCGCAATTGCAAAGAAGTTCATTTGATGCGGTAAATTCATGGTTAATAAAGCACCAGTGAGTACCGGCCCAACAATTGCACCAATACGTCCAATACCTGATGCCCAGCCCATACCGGTAGAACGTACTGTCGATGGATAATACTGCGCCACGAAGGTATAGAGCAGAATTTGTGAGCCAATCGTTGCAGCGCCTGCCACAGCAATTAGTGTATACAACACAAATTGTGGACTGTTAAGGCCAAGCAGAATCAATGCAATGGCACCACATAAGAACATGATAGTCAGCACTTTTTTGATATGGAATTTATCTGCAAGATATCCACCACCAATTGCACCTACCATTCCACCAATATTTAGTGCGAACAGGAAGATCATACTTGCACCCAGCGAATATCCTGCCTGAATCATCAGTTTTGGCAACCAGCTACCCAAGGCGTAGACCATCAACAGGCACATAAAGAATGCCAGCCAGAACATAAAGGTACTGAAGCTACGGCCTTGTTGAAAGATTGCTTTTAATGGCGCCTCATCCCCTTTTTGCACTTCATTCAGTACAAACTGGGTGTCACTGGTGATGACCTGTGTCGGAGAGATCTTTTGAATAATATCGTGTGCTTGAGCCGTCTGTTGCTTGTTGGTCAGGTACATCAGGGATTCTGGCAGATATTTCCAGAGAATCGGCAAGATGAGCAATGGAACACCGGCAAGCAGGAACATGATTTTCCAGCCAAATTGCGGCACCAACCATGCACCGAGTAGCGCAGAAGTCATCCCGCCAATGGCATAACCACTAAACATCAACGCAACCAAGGTGCTGCGGATACGTTTAGGTGCATACTCGGTCATCAAAGCGACCACGTTAGGCATGACCCCGCCAATACCCAAACCAGCCAAGAAGCGCAAGATTCCAAATTCGACTGGTGATGTAGCAAAGGCACCGATAAAGGTAAATCCACTAAAAATCGCCACACAGATCATGATGGTTTTTTTA
The DNA here is from genome assembly GCF_024129855.1 of Acinetobacter lwoffii. Lineage (GTDB taxonomy): Bacteria > Pseudomonadota > Gammaproteobacteria > Pseudomonadales > Moraxellaceae > Acinetobacter > Acinetobacter lwoffii_L. The sequence goes on along the minus strand of NZ_JAMXXC010000009.1, from coordinate 38,840 downwards.
CGGCCAAGTTTATCGGATAAAGTACCGAAACTCATGGCACCAAACATCATTCCGAATAAGGCAGTACTAGCCAGCATTCCAGCTTGCACTGCACTTAACGACCATTCTTGCATCAGCAGCGGCAATGCCACCCCATAGATGACCAGGTCATAACCGTCAAAAATAATGATCAGCAAACACCAGATCAAAACACCCCAATGAAAAGGTGTGAACTTTGCTTCATCGATCAGCGTATTTATATTCACTTTATTTGTAGACATCTTCACCTCCTAATTGTGAAGTTCAATTTATGAGATTCACAATGCAGAAGATGTCCATAAATGTCCAAAACTGAATAGGCATACTTCTATACCTATAAAGTCTGCCTTCAAGAAAAGGCTTTATTTACTATGCCTTAATGATATTCATCCAAATAAAACGACTTTAATTCAGTCATTAAATAATAATTTCACCTATTTTATATAGCATCTAAAAAGTTTTTAATCTTGTTTAAAACACCGCACGATCATATTTAATCGCTTCAAGATCATAGACCTGATAGACCGCATCAAACAGATAACGAATATATTCACTTTCATCCATGTTACGAATCGCCATAAAGACCGGACTGACCGCAAATTCATCTAATAAAGGGATAAAGTTTAAATGTGCCAGACGAATATTCTGGGCACTTTCCGGCACGATACAAACACCCTCTCCAGCAGCCACAAAACCCAGCGCCAGTTGCAATTCACTGACTGCACGGATATTTTTCGGCTCTAGTCCATACTCGGAAAATATACCGCGCACCTGGGTCGAAAAATTTGCCTTACCATTATTCGGGTATAAAAAGAGTGGCTGATCCACCAGTTCAGCTAGGTTCACGCCATCTCGTTGCGAGAGAAAATGGCTGGAATGCGCAGCGACCATGAGTCTTTCTTCACGCAGCAACACCCGTTTCACTGCTGGATCTGAAATTCTCAAGCGTCCAAAACCGACATCAATCCGCCCTTCCTTAAGTGCCTGAATCTGCTCTGAAGTATTCATTTCAACCATCTCAATTTTGAGCTGGGGATGTTGCTGCTTAAATAAAAACACAATACGCGATAGCAAACCGAACAATAACGAGCCAACAAAACCAATACTAATGGTGCGATCCGCGATACCAATCCGTTTGGTCATCGATTTTATTTCTTCCGCATTAGACAAAAGTTTAACCGCATGCTGGTAGAAGAATTGACCTGCTTCTGTGGTCTTAAGCGGTCGGCTACCTCTTTCAAAGAGCTGAATATCCAGTTCCTGTTCCAGATTTTGTATTTGTCTGCTTAAAGGTGGTTGAGCAATAAACAGTTTTTCTGCCGCCTTGGTAAAACTTTGTTCTTCGACGACTGCGACAAAGTAACGCAAATGCCTGAGTTCCATATTCCTGCATACCTTTAAAGTATAAAAAAATGCTAAATCGATCTTAGACCAATCAAAATTATTCTTTTAAGGTATATCAAGTCAAAACATTAAAGCAAGAATGTGAAGCGTAATTATGTATAAGTCAGTTGAAACCTTGCTGGTAGAAATTCCAACCATTCGCCCTCACAAGATGGCAGTGGCGACGATGCAAACCCAGACCCTGGTATTGGTCAAAATCACCACTGAAGATGGTTACATCGGTTGGGGTGAAGCAACAACTATCGGTGGCTTAGGTTATGGTGATGAAAGCCCGGAAAGCGTAAAAGTTAATATTGAAACTTATTTTGCGCCTCTTTTAAAAACATTATCCGGTTTAAATGTTGCACAGACATTACAAGCAATCAAAAAGAATATTAATGGTAACCGTTTTGCCAAATGTGCGATTCAGACTGCACTTTTAGACATTCAGGCACAACGTTTAGGTTTGCCATTAAGCGAAGTCCTCGGTGGTCGCTTACGTGACAGTATTCCAGTTCTTTGGGTATTGGCTTCTGGCAATACCGAAAAAGATATTGCGGAAGCAGAGAAAATGGTTGCGGCAAAACGTCACAACATTTTCAAACTCAAAATCGGTTCGCGTCCGGTAGAAGAAGATGTTGAACATGTGCTGGCAATTAAGAAAGCCTTAGGCAAAGACGTTTCAATCCGTGTGGATGTGAACCGTGCCTGGTCAGAACTGGAAGCGATTAAAGGCATTCAGTTATTGCAAGATGGCGGTGTTGATCTGATTGAACAGCCATGTGCAATTGATAACCTGGATGCCATGCGCCGTCTGACCCGACGTTTTGATGTTGCCATCATGGCAGACGAATCGTTAATGGGCCCGCACTCAGCGTATGAGATTGCCAAACAAAACGGTTCATCTGTTTTTGCAGTCAAAGTTGCCCAGTCGGGTGGCCTGATTGAAGGTTGTGAAGTAGGCAAGATTGCCAAACTTGCAGGTATTGACCTGTATGGCGGCACCATGCTGGAAGGCCCTGTGGGCACGATTGCTTCGGCACATGTGTTCTCTACTTTTGAAAGTCTGGCGTTCGGTACCGAGCTGTTTGGTCCTCTACTGCTGACTGAAGATATTTTGAAAACCCCGCTCAACTATCAAAACTTTGAACTTGAGATTCCGAAAGGGCCAGGTCTGGGGATTGAGTTGGATGAAAACAAGATTGACAACTTGCGTCGTCAGTAATTAGGAGAAACCCATGCTTTTTCACGTACGTATGGATGTAAACATTCCACGTGATCTGCCAGTTGAACAGGCAAACGAAATTAAGGCTGTTGAAAAGGCTTATTCACAGGAATTGCAGCGTCAAGGCAAATGGCGTCATATCTGGCGCATCACGGGCCAGTACTCAAACATCAGTATTTTTGATGTTGAAAGCAATGAAGAGTTGCACAACCTGTTACAAGGCTTGCCTCTCTATCCTTATATGAACATTGAAGTAATGGCATTAAACCGTCACCCATCTTCAGTTCGAGATGACGACAGTTGATTGAATGAGCGGATTGGGAGTCACCGGATTCCTCTTCCAAATCGAAAACAGAGGGTACCTCAACAAGGATTGTGGCCAGCCAGATTTAGCCAGCCAATGAAAGCTAAAAAAGTGCGCCACTAAAAGATGAAAGACATACTTTAGGAGCAATAGTATGAATCGCCAAGAAATTGATGCATTAGTTAAGCAAATGAACGTTGATACAGCGACAGGTCCTGTAGATGAACGTGTACAACAAGTTGTTGTGCGTTTATTGGGTGACCTTTTCCAAGCGATCGAAGATCTTGATATTTCCCAGTCAGAACTGTGGAAAGGGCTGGAATACTTTACTGATGCCGGCCAAGCGAACGAATTAGGTTTATTGGCTGCAGGTTTGGGTCTGGAGCACTACCTAGACTTACGTGCTGATGAAGCGGATGCTAAAGCAGGCATTACTGGCGGTACGCCACGTACGATTGAAGGTCCACTTTATGTCGCTGGCGCACCTGAAACTGTAAGCTTTGCACGTATGGATGATGGTTCTGAAGAAGGCAAAATCCCGACGCTGATCATTGAAGGTACAGTGACGGATACTGACGGCAACCGTGTTGAAGGTGCCAAAGTTGAAATCTGGCATGCAAACAGCCTGGGCAACTACTCATTCTTTGACAAGTCACAGTCTGACTTTAACTTGCGTCGCAGCATCATTACCGCTGCCGATGGTCAATATACTGCATTGACGACAATGCCAGTAGGTTATGGCTGCCCTCCAGAAGGTACAACTCAGTTTGTACTGGACAAGTTAGGCCGTCATGGTAACCGTCCATCGCACGTACATTACTTCGTATCTGCACCGGGTTACCGCAAGCTGACTACTCAATTCAATATTGAAGGCGACCAATACCTGTGGGATGACTTTGCATTCGCTACTCGTGAAGGCTTGGTTGCAACTGCGGTTGACGTGACTGATGAAGCTGAAATTGCAAAACGTGGTCTAAACGGTCCTTTCAAACACATTCAATTTGATATTGAACTCGTGAAAGAGAAACAAGACGCACCTTCTACTGAAGTTGATCGTCGCCGCGCTAGCGCTTAATACATTAAGAAGCGGGATATGCCTTGAGATATATCCCGCTGACTTCCCCCTTGGAAAGTCGGAGAAAGGACATGCCTCGTATTCCCGTAATTAACACCAGCCATTTAGACCGCATTGACGAACTACTGGTGGATGACTATGAATCTGGTGAATTTAAACTACACCGTTCAGTATTTACAGACCAGGCCCTGTTTGACCTTGAGATGAAATACATCTTTGAAGGCAATTGGGTTTATCTGGCACATGAAAGCCAGATTCCAAACAATAACGACTTCTATACTACTTATATTGGTCGTCAGCCGATCATCATTGCACGTAACCGTCAAGGTGAACTGAATGCCATGATCAATGCCTGTTCGCATCGCGGTGCTCAATTGTGTCGTAACAAGAAAGGCAATAAAGCAACTTATACTTGCCCATTCCATGGCTGGACGTTCAATAACTCCGGCAAGTTATTAAAAGTTAAAGATCCGGCTGAAGCGGGTTATTCAGACTGCTTTAACAAAGACGGTTCACATGACCTGAAAAAGGTTGCGCGTTTTGAAAGCTATAAAGGTTTCCTGTTCGGCAGCTTGAATCCGGATGTCCCTGCTCTGGAAGAATACCTGGGTGAAGCGACCAAAATCATTGACATGATCGTGGATCAGTCTGAACAAGGTCTGGAAGTTTTACGTGGTTCTTCGACTTATACCTATGAAGGTAACTGGAAGTTGACTGCTGAAAACGGTGCTGATGGTTATCACGTGTCTGCTGTACATTGGAACTATGCTGCAACCACTCAGCAACGTAAAGAAAAACAGGCGGGTGACAACATCCGTGCCATGAGCGCAGGCGCATGGGGCAAACAAGGCGGTGGTTCTTACGGCTTTGAACACGGTCATATGCTGCTTTGGACGCAATGGGCTAACCCGGAAGACCGTCCTAACTTTGCCAAGAAAGATGAATACACTGCGCAATATGGCGAAGCCATGGCGAAGTGGATGATCGAACGTTCACGTAACCTGTGTATCTATCCAAACGTTTACTTCATGGATCAGTTCGGTTCACAAATCCGTGTCCTGCGCCCGATTTCTGTCGATAAAACTGAAGTGACGATCTACTGTATCGCACCTGTAGGCGAAGAGCCTGAAGCGCGTACCCGTCGTATCCGTCAGTATGAAGATTTCTTTAACGCTTCAGGTATGGCAACCCCAGACGATCTTGAAGAATTCCGTGCCTGTCAGGCAGGTTATGCCGGTATCGCGCTGGAATGGAACGACATGTGCCGTGGTTCTAAACACTGGATTCAAGGTCCGGATGATGCTGCCAATGAAATCGGTTTAAAACCAAAACTGTCTGGTATTAAAACTGAAGATGAAGGTTTATACCTGTCTCAGCACCAGTACTGGTTAGAATTGATCAAAAAAGGTATTGCGACTGAGAAAGAAATTGCAGCATCCACTGAAGGAGAAAACGCATGAGCGACATCACTTTAGAAAATATTGCTCAGTTCCTGTATCAAGAAGCACGCTTTTTAGACGATGAGCAATGGGATGACTGGTTAACCTGTTATGCCCCGACTGCTTCTTTCTGGATGCCAGCTTGGGATGACGACGACAAGCTGACCACAGATCCACAGTCTGAAATCTCGTTGATTTATTACCCGGACCGTCAAGGTTTAGAAGACCGTGTGTTCCGGATCAAGACTGAACGTTCCTCTGCAACCATGCCGGACACACGGACCTGCCATAACCTCAGCAATATTGAAATTGTTGAACGTGATGGCGACAAAGTGACTGTACGTTTTAACTGGAATACTTTGAGCTTCCGTTACAAAACAAGTTACAGCTACTTCGGTATGTCTCGTTATGAAATTGATTTCTCAGGCGATAAACCGCAGATTTTAAGCAAATATGTGGTACTGAAAAACGATTACATCAACCAGGTTATCGACATTTATCACCTCTAAGACTGTTTATACAGCCAGGTTATGCCTTTCGGTCAGATGGAAAATTGGCTGAAAGGCTCAGTTACAAAGATTTATATAGGATATTCAGCCATGTCAAACCACAATGTTGCACTTCAATTTGAAGATGGCGTTACACGTTTTATTTCTGTTTCTGACGGAGAAACCCTGTCAGACGCAGCTTACCGTCAAAAGATCAATATTCCTTTGGACTGCCGTGATGGTGCTTGTGGAACGTGTCGTGCGTTTTGTGAATCAGGTTCATTTGACATGCCTGAAGAAACCTATATTGAAGATGCACTAACACCTGAAGAAGCCGCTGAAGGCTATATTCTGGCTTGTCAATGTAAACCGACTTCAGATGCAGTGTTCCAGATTCAGGCCTCTTCAGAAGTTTGCAAAACTGAAATTCATGAATTCCAGGGTACGCTGGCTCGTGTCGAAAACCTGTCTGATTCAACCATTACTTTTGATATCCAGTTAGATGAAGGTCAACCAGACATTCACTTCCTAGCAGGTCAATATGTCAATGTCGGAATTCCAGGCACCACAGAGACCCGTTCTTATTCATTCAGCTCAAAACCGGGTAATCGTCTGACTGGTTTCGTAGTACGTAATGTACCGAATGGGAAAATGAGTGAATTCTTGAGCAAAAATGCCCAAGCTGGCGACAAAATGACCTTTACTGGTCCATTTGGTAGCTTCTACCTGCGCCCTGTGACCCGCCCTGTCTTGATGCTAGCGGGTGGTACAGGTATCGCACCATTCATGTCGATGCTGCAAGTGCTGGAAGAAAAAGGTTCAGAGCATCCAGTGCGTTTAGTATTTGGTGTGACCAATGACTTTGACCTGGTAGCGATTGAAAAACTGAACGAACTGCAAGACAAATTCTCGTGGTTTGAATACCGCACAGTGGTTGCTAACCCAGAATCTGCACATGAGCGTAAAGGCTATGTGACCGGTCATATCGAAAATGAATGGCTGAATGACGGTGATGTAGATGTCTACCTGTGTGGTCCAGTACCAATGGTAGAAGCGGTTCGCGGCTGGTTAGATGCTGAAGGCGTTAAACCTGCAAGCTTCCTGTTTGAAAAATTCTCTGCCAACTAATAGAGGGAATTTGTTCAATGTCTAACCGTCAAAGATTTGAAAATAAAGTCGTCATTGTGACCGGTGCCGCTCAAGGCATCGGTCGCGGTGTCGCGCTGCAAGTGGCGAGCGAAGGCGCCCAAGTCGTCATGGCTGACCTTTCCCCTTATGTAGAAGAAGTTCTGGCTGAAATTGAAGCGACTGGCGGTGATGCGATTACGGTCAAAGCCAATCTGGAAACGTTTGCCGGTGCTCAATCAGTCGTTGAAAAAGCGCTAGAAACCTATGGCCGTGTCGATGTCCTGATCAACAACGTCGGTGGCGCGATCTGGATGAAACCTTTCGAAGAATTTTCTGAAGAGGAAATTATCAAGGAAGTGAACCGTTCATTGTTCCCGACGCTGTGGTGCTGCCGTGCAGTTCTTCCGGAAATGATTAAAAATCAGAAAGGTACCATTGTAAACGTATCTTCTATTGCGACACGCGGCATTAACCGTGTGCCATATTCAGCGTCTAAAGGTGGCGTAAATGGCCTGACGGCTTCCCTTGCCTTTGAACATGCCAAAGATGGTATTCGCGTTAACGCAGTGGCAACGGGTGGCACTGAAGCACCACCACGTAAAGTACCGCGCAATGCCAATCCACTGACTGAATCTGAAAAGGAATGGATGCAGCAAGTGGTTGATCAGACCATTGACCGTACTTTCATGGGACGCTACGGTACGATTCAGGAGCAAGTGAATGCAATTGTATTCCTGGCTTCGGATGAATCATCTTATATGACAGGTACAGTGGTACCAGTCGGCGGTGGAGATCAGGGCTAGTCCTGATCATCACGATTTTTAACAGGCTCATGGTTCGACGCAAGGAGGCACATCACCAATGAATACCCTGTTTCAGACATTAAAAAATGATTGGTCAATTTCAGCGACTGTTGCAGGATTTTTAGCAGTGCTAATTTCCTATTCAGGGCCACTGATCATTTTTTTCCAGGCGGCACAGCAAGCCCAGGTTTCCCCAGACATGATGATTTCATGGATTTGGGGAATTTCTATTGGTGCTGCACTCGCAGGTATCTTTTTATCGATTAAATACAAAATACCTGTTGTCACCGCCTGGTCTGCGCCCGGAACGGCTTTATTAGTCACGCTGTTTCCCGATATTTCGCTCAATGAAGCGGTTGCTGCCTATATCACCTCTGCCGTGGTGATTTTTTTCATTGGGATCACCGGTTATTTCGACAAATTGCTGTCCTGGATTCCTCAGGAAGTCGCTGCCGGAATGATGGCGGGGATTTTACTGCAGTTTGGTTTAGGGTTGTTTACCGCGACCGATACCATGCCCTATATCGTCTTTGGCATGCTGGCGGTATTTTTGCTGGCCAAGCGTTTCAGTCCACGCTATGCGATGGTCTGGGTACTGGTTGCCGGTGTGGTTTTAAGTATGTTACTGGGCAAGATTAACCCGGTCACGGCAGATTTTAGTCTGGCAATTCCGCAATTTATTGCACCAGAATGGACCTGGAGTTCAACCCTGAATCTGGCCCTCCCGCTCATTCTGGTCAGCCTGTCTGGCCAGTTTTTACCGGGAATGGCGATTATCAAACTCAGTGGTTATGACATGCCCGCCAAGCCAATTATTAGTGCAACCAGTATTGCCTCGCTTGCAGTGGCCTGTGTAGGTGGTATCACGATTGTCTTGGCCTCGATCACAGCTGCTTTGTGTCTGGGGAAAGATGCCCACGAGCTGAAAGAAAAGCGTTATATCGCTGGTGTGGCGAATGGGCTTTTTTACATTTTAGGCGGCTTATTTGCCGGCAGCATTGTCATGCTTTTTAGCCTGATGCCCAAAGAATTAATTGCGGCTTTGGCAGGACTGGCATTACTGGGTGCGATTGCCACCAACATTTCCGTGGCCATGGGCAAAGAGTCGCAACGTGATGCAGCACTGATCACCTTTTTAGCGACTGCTTCCGGCATGCATTTCTTGGGACTGAGTTCAGTCTTTTGGGGAATTTGCATTGGCCTGGTAGCACATTTTCTGCTGTCACAGAAAAACCGTAACGCAGTTCCGGTTACAGCATCAGATTCAAAACGAGTTTAAAGACATCCATCAGTTTAGGATATGTAAGGACCAGATTATGATAGATAAAAGTTCATTATCATTGAAAGAAGCACTCTCCCAGATCAAGGACGGTTCTACCATTATGATCGGTGGTTTCGGTACAGCGGGTCAGCCTGCTGAACTGATTGATGGTCTGATCGAATTGGGTATTAAAGACCTGATTATTGTCAACAATAATGCCGGTAATGGCGATTATGGTCTGGCGAAACTGCTTAAAGCGGGCGCTGTGCGTAAAATTATCTGTTCTTTCCCGCGTCAGTCAGATTCCTGGGTATTTGACGAACTCTATCGTGCAGGCAAGATCGAACTGGAACTGGTGCCGCAAGGTAATCTGGCTTGCCGTATTCAGGCAGCAGGTATGGGCTTAGGTCCAATCTACACGCCTACCGGTTTTGGTACTTTGCTGGCTGAAGGCAAACCGACCATGAACTACGAAGGTAAAGACTACGTTTTAGAAAATCCAATTAAAGCTGACTTTGCTTTAATTAAAGCTTCTAAAGGCGACCGTTGGGGCAATCTGGTCTACCGTAAATCTGCGCGTAACTTCGGCCCGATTATGGCGATGGCTGCGGATGTGACGATTGCTCAAGTTTCTGAAGTGGTTGAACTGGGTGCACTGGATCCGGAACACATCATCACCCCGGGAATTTTTGTTCAACACGTTGTTCAAGTTAAACCTGCACAATAATTGGCATCGGAGATAAATAATGAGCTATAGCAAACTGACCCGTGACCAGATCGCTGAACGTGTGGCACAAGATATTCCTGATGGCGCTTATGTGAACCTCGGTATTGGTTTACCGACCAAGATTTCCAGCTACCTGCCAAGCGATAAAGACGTCTTCCTGCATTCTGAAAATGGCCTGTTGGCTTTCGGTCCTCCTCCTGCTGAAGAAGACCGCGATCCTGAGCTGATTAATGCTGGTAAAGAATTCGTAACTTTACTTGAAGGCGGTTCATTCTTCCATCATGGTGATTCTTTCGCGATGATGCGTGGCGGTCACTTAGACATCGCCGTACTGGGCGCGTTCCAGGTCGCTGAAAATGGTGACTTGGCTAACTGGCATACCGGTGCACCGGATGCAATTCCAGCAGTCGGCGGTGCGATGGATCTGGCTGTGGGCGCGAAGAAAGTCTTTATTACGACTGACCACGTGACCAAAAAAGGCGAGCCAAAAATCGTGGCTGAACTGACGTATCCGGCTACTGGCTTGAAATGTGTCGACCGTATCTATACCGACCTCTGCGTGATTGATGTCACCCCTGAAGGGATGAAAGTGATTGAGAAAGTTGAAGGTCTGTCATTTGAAGAATTGCAGTCATTGACTGGTGCCAAACTGATTGATGCGACTCAATCAAATTAAGGGGAAGTCCCTTCTTTCTTGCACTTAGTTTTAAAAGCAGTGCTTTAAAACATGTTCAGGAGGGATTTAGGGAGGATTTGAGGAATAAAACTACTTCATTAAATCCCTCCCAACCTCCCTTTAAAAAGGGAGGAGTTTTCTTCTTTTAAATATGTGAGCAAATACACAATGAAAAACGCATATATTATCGATGCCATCCGTACCCCATTCGGCCGTTATGCCGGTGGTCTCGCGCCTGTCCGTGCAGATGACTTAGGTGCGCTGCCAATTAAAGCTTTGATGGAACGTAATCCAAGTGTGAACTGGGAACAGGTCGATGACGTGATCTATGGCTGTGCCAATCAGGCCGGTGAAGACAACCGTAACGTCGGTCGTATGTCTTCTCTGCTTGCAGGTTTGCCTTATCAGGTACCAGCGACGACCGTGAACCGCCTGTGTGGTTCATCGATGGATGCCATCGCAATGGCAGCACGTGCGATTAAAGCCGGTGAAGCGAATCTGATTATTGCTGGTGGTGTAGAAAGCATGTCACGCGCCCCATTCGTGATGGGCAAGTCAGAAACGGCGTATGGCCGTAGCCAGAAGATTGAAGACACCACCATGGGATGGCGTTTTATCAATCCGAAACTGAAAGAAATGTACGGCGTAGAAACCATGCCGCAAACGGCTGAAAATCTGGCGGAACAGTTCAACATCAACCGTGAAGACCAGGACAAGTTTGCCTTGACCAGCCAGCAACGTACTGCAGCAGCACAGGCCAAAGGTTTCTATAAAAATGAAATTATTCCTGTAGTGATTCCACAGCGTAAAGGCGATCCGGTGGTTGTCGATACTGATGAACATCCGCGTGCATCTACCACTGCAGAAGCTCTGGCAAAACTGAAGCCTGTGGTGAAAGCAGAGGGGACGGTAACGGCGGGTAATGCTTCAGGGATTAACGATGGTGCAGCTGCCCTGTTGATCGCGTCTGATGAAGCAATTGCTCAACATGGCTTAAAACCACGTGCCAAAATTATTGGTTCAACCGTCGTTGGTGTTGAACCACGTATCATGGGCTTTGGTCCAGCACCTGCCATTAAGAAATTACTGGCGCAAACCGGTGTGACTTTAGAGCAGATGGATGTGATCGAGCTGAATGAAGCTTTTGCAGCACAAGCTTTGGCTTGTACTCGTGACCTTGGCATTGAAGATGGTTCAGAGAAAGTCAATCCGAATGGTGGTGCAATTGCTTTGGGCCATCCACTTGGTGCATCTGGCGCACGCTTAGTCACAACCGCACTCAACCAGCTGGAACAAACTGGCGGTAAATACGGTCTTTGTTCAATGTGTATTGGTGTCGGTCAAGGCATCGCTTTGATTATTGAACGCGTCTAACAACCTATTAAAAAGATAAACCTCCTCCCTTTTTTAAAGGGAGGTCGGGAGGGATTTCAATGCCAACATTTACATCCAACGATGCCCAGATCAATTACCAGACCTTTGGTGATGCCAGCAAACCTGCCCTGGTTTTTTCTAACTCATTGGGCACTAAATTCAGCATGTGGCAACCACAAATTGAATTTTTCCAGCAAGATTATTTTGTTGTGTGTTATGACACTCGTGGTCATGGGGCTTCCTCTGCACCACAAGGTCCGTATAGTCTTGAACAGTTAGGTCAGGATGTGGTCAATCTGCTGGATCATCTGAATATCCAGAAAGCCGCTTTCTGTGGTATCTCGATGGGCGGTTTAACCGGTCAATGGTTAGCGATTAACAAGCCTGAACGTTTTAGCCACATGATTATTTGCAATACTGCTGCCAAGATTGGTCAGGAACAAGCCTGGCTGGAACGTGCCGCGTTGGTGCGTGAACAAGGTCTGGCACCGATTGCATCAACTGCAGCATCACGCTGGTTTACCGAACCCTTTATCCAAAGCAACGCAGCGACAGTTGCAGAACTTTCAAACGACCTTGGAGCTGGCAGCCCGGAAGGTTATGCAAGTTGTTGCGAAGCTTTGGCTAAGGCGGATTTACGTGAACAGATCAAAACGATTTCAGTGCCGGTACTGATTGTGGCCGGTCAGCAAGACCCCGTAACGACTGTTGCAGATGGTCAAGCCATGCAAGCTGAAATTGCACAAAGCCAGTTGTTTGAAATCAATACCTCGCACATTTCCAATGTGGAACAACCTGAGGCCTTTAATCAGGCGGTTCAGAAATTTATTGCTGCTTAAACAATAAATGCAAAGAAAAAGCCACTGTTGATCAGTGGCTTTTTTATACTTAGATTTAAAAAATTAGTGCTGCATCAGGCCCAGATTACTAGAATCGCCGCAATCACTACCAAGCCTAGTCCCCAATGCTCCGCACGTGCCAGTTTATCTTTAAAGAAATATGCCGAAATCAGCATACTAAACAGAATCTCAATTTGTCCTAAGGTTTTCACGACCGGCACACTCATCATGCTCATGGCAGTAAACCAGCCGAGTGATGCCATAAAACTGCACACACTCACCTTAAAAGTTAAGCCCAGACGCTGCCACATGGCCACTAAAGTCTGGCGACTGAATAGGCTGAGGTAAAGCAGCATACTCAGGCACTGAAAACTGATCACCATTAACAGCACCCAGGCCGCACGATGCAAGGTGGGTAAAGTGCTTAATTCCAAACTGGCTTCGCGTACCAGAAGCGAGGTAATGGCAAAACTTAATCCACTGCCAATCCCGATCGCCAATGTTCTCGCTGAAAACCCGCTGACCTGTTGGGCTTTACTCAATAAAAATACCGCATATCCGCCCAGCGCCACACCAATCCAGGCCAAAAATGACAAATGATCTGCTAATAAGGTCACACCAATAATGGCGGCTAAAATGGCTTCACTTTTCGCCAGCCCCACCCCAACCGCGTAATTTTTTTGCTTGAACAGTTGCACCATCAGTGCCGTAGCTAAAATCTGGCTGCAACCTGCAATCACTACATAGACCCAGAACTTGGGCGTGAAGTGAACCACACTTTCAACTGGCTTGAAATAATACAGGCTGCTCAGGTAAAGCGCAGCGAATGGCAAACCGAAAATAAAGCGTGCCAGGGTGACTCCCCAGACATCGACCGTGGTGCTGAGCTGTTTTTGAAAGGCATTACGCCAAGCCTGCATAAATGCAGCCATTAAAGTGAAAAAAATCCAGCTGAATGCCATCTACTGATCGCTATTACTACAAAAGTGAATTAATTCTATGTCTTAACAAAAGGACTGACTAATTAAAAATAGGATGCTGGCCAATAGCAGAAAGTTTGGCTTAATTTGGAAAGATTCCAGCTAAAAAACAATTTTATTTTTCTCTTAAAAATCCGGATAATCCTTTCGCATCGGGATAAAACGGATTCCATGTTCTTCCGTATATTGTCCTGTTTCCACAAAACCAAAGCGATTGTAAATATCCAAGGCATAAAGACTGGATTTTACCGTAATAATTGAATGGCCTTGACGGCGGATCTCGCTTTCTAAAAAGTGCCACATTTGCCGGCCATAACCCTGCCCCTGATAGACTTGGTTCAGGAAAAAATGCATGAAGTGTGCAGGTTCCATATAAGCCACGACGCCTATCACCTGATGGTCAATTTCTGCCACAAAATAATGAATGTCCGGACGCTCGAAAATGGTCTGGATCATCTCAGGCTGAAAGCGCTGGCGCCCCTCTTCTGAACTGATCACGGCATCGACAAAGGGCGCAATCGCATCGACAATGGCACGAGTATCCTGAAGATTGGCTTTTCTAATTTTCATGTTTTTTTAAATTTCTCTTTATTAAGTTGTATACATTAAAAAGTTATTTTTATTAAAAGTTAGCTGCTTTAGCTGTTCTTGAATGGGCTTCCCCCAAATTTAAAAACCAGTCGGAATATTCGGTAATATTCTTCAATACGCCTTGTCCGTATTTTAAGACGGCAACTCACTCTATTTAAAAAATATATTTATATAAAACCTTGTTTAACTACACTTTTTTATTAAAAAAGATTCAATTGATGTTTCATTTAATATCAAGCAGCCTATATTTACAATTCATCCATATAGAATTTTCAATGAAATTTTTATGATGTTTCTTTATCAGGAAGAAATTTAGGTAGGCATTCTGAACCTTTCTTGGTGTTCATCGAACATAAAAATTTTAGGTCGTTCGCTTCCCTACAGGGAGTTTAATGAAACATTTTGAATGTGCCGTCTGCAAGCAACAGCTGTTTTTTTACAAATCAGTTTGTGATCACTGTCTGTCACCGATCGGTTATATCGCTTCGGAAAAAGAGTTGTGCGCATTTGAAAAACAGAGCGCTGAGCGATGGGTTCCAATCGCCAAGAACTACCAGCATGCCAGTTATAAACCCTGCCACAATTACGTTCATTATCAAGTATGCAATTGGATGATTCCTAGCGATGAAGATGAGGAATTTTGTGAATCCTGTCAGTTGACCCATGTCATTCCTGATCTGGAAAATTCTGAGAACCTGATTTACTGGTTTCGACTGGAAGAAGCCAAACGTCGATTCCTTTATTTAGCACAGCGCATGAACATGATGCCACGCCCCAAAAAGTCTGAAGATGATCCATTTGGTCTGCGTTTTGATTTTCTACTGCCACAAGAAGATAAGCCTGTTTTAATTGGTCATGCCAATGGGGTCATTACCCTAAATGCCATTGAAGCTGATGTGGTTTATCGTGAAACTACACGCGTGAATATGGGTGAAAACTACCGGACTTTATTGGGCCATTTTCGTCATGAAAGCGGCCATTATTATTTTGCACTCATGCAACATATGCATCCGGAACTGTTAGACGAATTCCGTCAGTATTTTGGCGATGAGCAGCAAGACTACAGCAAGGCACTTGAACGCCATTATAACGAAGGCGCGCCAATCAACTGGCAGGAAAAGTATATTAGTGCTTATGCTACCGCCCATCCCTGGGAAGACTGGGCAGAAACCTGGGCGCATTATCTGCATATGATGGAAACACTGGAAACTGCCTACTATGGTGGTATGCGTGTCGAAGGAAATGGCAGCTATCTGGCCAGTATGGATTTTAAAGAATGCCCGATTGGTGGACAGGATTTTGAACATATTCTGGAAAACTGGGTCACCTTGACCTTTAATCTGAATGCCTTAAACCGTTGTATGGGTCTGGAAGATGCCTACCCGTTCAAGCTGAGCGAAGCGGTTAAAGACAAGTTACGATTTATTCACCGGCATGTGCTGGAAAAAGTTTTTAAATAATTTAAAAAGTAATTTTTATAGTAAAAATATAGATGGAATGGGATCAGCAAAGTCTGAAAATATGGATTTTATTGTATATTTTAAAAATTAATATGATTTAAAGAATCCCTGCTCCTGGCGAACCAAGAGCAGCAACTTTTGAATGAATCAGTATTTAGTTCGCTAACTGAATATACGATTTAGGATGGGCTTAAACCAGTTCCACAGCAATCGCAGTCGCTTCCCCACCACCGATACATAAGGATGCAATACCTTTCTTACCGCCAGTACGTTTTAAGGCATGAATCAAGGTCACAATAATACGAGAGCCAGAAGAACCCAATGGATGACCAAGTGCACAGGCACCGCCATTAATGTTCACTTTTGCTGGATCAAGTTTAAAGCCATCAATGGCTAACATGGTCACCATGGCGAACGCTTCGTTGATTTCCCAAAGGTCAACCTCCTGAGCATCCCAACCGGTTTTTTTCAGGACTTTTTCAATCGCACCAACAGGTGCAATAGTAAATTCTGACGGATGCTGCGAATGGCTGGCATAGGCCAGAATATTAGCTAGCGGTTTTAAGTTACGCTGTGCAGCAATTTCGCTCGAGGTGATCACCAATGCTGAAGCACCATCTGAAATTGAACTAGCATTTGCCGCAGTAATGGTGCCGTCTTTTTTGAACGCTGGACGCAGAGTTGGAATTTTATCAGCCTTGGCATTTAAAGGTTGCTCATCCTGCTCTACTATCACATCACCTTTACGGCTGCTGACAGTGACCGGCACGATTTCATCTTTAAAGAAACCTTGCTGGACGGCGGTCACGGCTTTATTTAATGAGCCAATCGCATAGTCATCCTGCTGCTCACGCGTATAGCCTTTTTTATCCGCCATTTCCTGAGCCAAAATTCCCATCGACAGACCTGTTTCAGCATCTTCCAGACCTTCCTGGAACATGTGATCAATGACTTTGCCATGTCCCATGCGGAAACCGGCACGTGCCTTGTCCATTAAATAGGGTGCGTTTGACATCGACTCCATCCCGCCTGCAACCACAATCTCTGCTGAACCGGCCTTGATCGCATCTGCTGCCTGCATCACGGCTTTCATGCCTGAACCACAAATTTTATTGATGGTGGTCGCACCAGTTGAATCCGGTAGACCTGCCTGACGCATGGCCTGACGTGCCGGACCCTGTTTTAAACCGGCTGGCAGTACGCAGCCCATGATCACTTCATCAATATCATTGGCCGCCAATCCTGCACGTGCCACCACTTCTTTAATTGCCACAGCACCCAAATCCGGCGCGGTACAGCTTGAAAGTGAACCTTGAAAACCGCCCATCGCGGTACGTACTGCATCTACAATTACGATCATTTTAGTTTCATCCTTTTTCATCATTGTTATCCACACTGCACAGCCGAAGCTCTACAGTGTTGGTCCTTCGCAATCATTGCGGTTTAAGCCTGTGCGGTAAAATAGTCTTCAGGCAACTGCATGACCAGTTCCGCACCGGCCTGAATACGTTGAATTCGTGCACTCAAATCCGGAAGTACTTTGGCCACATAGTAATTGGCCAGTACCAGTTTGTTCTGGAAGTAGCTGTCGTCTTTGGCTGCAGCAGCTTTGCTAATCCGCGCATACATATAGACAAAGCTGAGCAACCCTACCGCATGTAAATAATCGACAGCAATCGCGTTAGCGAAATCAGGATTCAGTCTAGACTGCTCGACGATGAATCTGGTGATGTCTTCGAGTTGCTGACAGGTCTCTAATGTCACCGTTTTAATCGTCAATGAATCATCTAAATTTTGTGCAAATTCACGGATTTCAGCAATATATTCCGCGATATAAGAACCATTACATTTGGTGGTTTTACGCCCAATCAGGTCAATCGCCTGCACGCCATTGGTGCCTTCATAAATCTGTGAAATACGCAGGTCACGAATACACTGTTCCATGCCCCATTCACGGATATAGCCATGACCACCGAAGCACATTTGTGCTTCCAGTGCAGAATCCAGTGCCTTGTCGGTTAAGTAAGCTTTGGCGATTGGCGTCAACAAGGCCACACGGTCAGTCGCTTTACGCACGGCTTCAGGGTTGGTTGAGTATTTGGTAATATCCAGTTGTTGACCCACATACACTGCAAACGCACGCGAAGCTTCATTGTTGGCTCGTACATTGAGCAGCATACGGCGTACATCGCCATGCACCAGAATTGAATCGGCTGGTTTTTCTGGAGATTTTGCACCAGTTGATGCACGGCCCTGTAAACGGTCCGTCGCATATTGTGCCGCATTCTGGTAGGCAAATTCTGCTGCACCAATGCCCTGAATTCCCATAGACAAACGTTCGTAGTTCATCATCACGAACATGCCGGCCAGACCTTCATTTTCATTGCCAACCATATAGCCCTTGGCGCCGTCAAAGTTCATGACGCAGGTCGCCGAGCCTTTAATTCCCATTTTATGTTCGATTGAACCGGCAGATACTGCATTACGCTCACCCAGTGATCCATCTGCATTGACCAGGAATTTCGGCACAATAAATAATGAAATACCACGTGAACCTGCTGGTGCATTCGGAGTTTTTGCCAGCACCAGATGAATGATATTTTCACTCAGATCATGCTCGCCGCTGGTAATAAAAATTTTGGTACCGGTAATATTATATGAACCATCTTCATTCGGTTCAGCTTTGGTCTTGATAATGCCAAGATCTGTGCCGGAATGTGGTTCAGTCAGACACATGGTGCCCGACCATTCACCCGTATAGAATTTTGGTAAATAAGTTTCTTTCTGTTCCTGTGAGGCGCGGTCATTGATGGCCATACCTGCACCCACAGTGAGTAGTGGATAAAGCATAAAAGATGGATTGGTGCTCCAGATCATTTCATCCGCCAGAACCGTGAGCATCTTCGGCATGTTTTGTCCGCCCCATTCTTCAGGAGCACCCAAGCCTACCCAGCCACCTTCGGCAAACTGTTTAAAGGCTTCCTTGAAACCAGCCGGCGTAGTCACCTCACCGTTTTTAAACTGAGCACCACCTTCTTCATCAGCAGGACGATTCAGGTCAAGAATAACATTCTTGGAAAATTTGGCCATCTCTTCCAGAATTGCATTTGCCGTCGCCATATCTAAATGTGCAAGATTTTCATTACCTTGCCAAAATTGTTCCGCTTGGAATACATCATTTAAAATAAATTCCATGTCTTTTAGCGGCGCATTATAAATCGGCATTTTTAAATTCCTTAAAGGGTGATACTCAATCCTGTTGCTAAATATTTTCTAATTTTCATTAGAATACAAACAAGCCATTTTAAAATTGTGATATCCAATTCTTGCAGTATTAAATCTATATCTAGATTCATAAAGTTGCATTGAAAATCACGTCTTCATGTTCAGTATGAGTAACTGAATATACCAGCTTAATATTGATCTACTTTCCGTACTAAACCCTGATGAATATGGGTTTAAAACAGTCAAAGGATTTAGCTTCGTGCGCTGAAACAATAAAATAATTATACTGAAAATGGAATTTTATTTAGCAAAGTTGATCTCTAGGGTTCAGTTTTCTTGACAATATTTCTGTCTGCTCAGCATCGCTATTTTTATTTGTCACCAGTTGCTGCATAAATATACAAAATGAGATAAATATCACGACCTTAGTTTTATAGCCATCGCGTGCAAAATTGCATATTCTTGGAAGGTTCTTTTTCGAAAAGTATGGACCAAGAAGATGACGACTGTAAGACAGCAGAACTTCCTTCTTCGTAAAGAGAAGATCCTCAGCATGGCGGAAAGCCTGCTACTGGATAATAATCAGGACATTACCCTGAGTGAGCTGGCCAGTGAACTGGACATCGCAAAAGGAACCATCTACAAACATTTTAAAAGCAAGAACCAGTTATATTTAGAACTGATTATTCTGAATGAAAAAAGAATTCTAGAAATATCAAAAAAGCATAATAACGATATTAAAAATTATGTTTCACAATATATGCTCTATCACATGCTCAATTCGAACCGAACCATCCTGTTACATGTCATTGAAGAGCGTTTAACCAATAACGAAAAAAATCTGAAAGAGTTATTTCAGGAGCTTTATCGTATTCGTGAAGAACGGATTATCCGGATTAAAGACATCACCCATGATTATCTGGTGGCTTTAGAAAGTGCCATGTCGATTCGCGATTATTTATCTTATATCTGGACAGTCACCTATGGCGCTTCGCTGTTATTAAATTCGACCAATTACCAAAAAGCGATTGGATCACGCGAACGTTTGATTAAGCTGTATATTAATCAGGCGCTGATGACGCCAGATAAAATCTCATCGGTATGATCACTAGAATAAAAAATGCCTGATTCAATCAGGCATTTTTTATTTGGCTGTATGAGTGCATAAGATCACTTTCGCAATCTAACTCGACAATGATCAGGCTGCCACAGGCGGGAAACCATCTTCGGTTAAAGCTGCCACAATCTCAGACTCATTGACTGTCGATTCAACTTCAACTAGCTTAGTCGCCACATCAATATTCACAGTGGCATTTTCATCCAGATCTTTAATCGTAGCCGTGACACTGCGCGCGCAGCCACCACAAGTCATATTTTCAATACGGAATTTCATGTTTAGCTCCATAGGATCGGTTTAAAAATTGATGTGAATACAGCGCATGTCAGTGCTGTTCAGTTCCGACACCCTGTTCAATCTGTTTTAAAATCTGGCAATCAGACTGTTCATTGCCGGCACACTGCTCAACCGATTGCTGTAAAATTAATAGCATATGCTGCATATCGGCAATTTTCTGTTGTAAAAACTGGATATGTTTTTGTGCCAACTGTTTGACCTCACTACTTTGGCGTGAGCTGTTCAGCCACAGGCCGAGTAATTCTTTCATCTGCTCTGAAGAAAAGCCCAGTTCACGTGCATGCTGGATAAAACTTAAGGTTCTAATGTCCGCGTCACTATAAACCCGATAACCTGTATCACTGCGTTTCGGAGCGGGCAACAAGCCGATTTCTTCATAATAACGGATCATTTTTGCAGAGATGCCGGACCGTTTTGCGGCCTGACCAATATTCATCATACTGACTCCTTAAACTGCACCGGTTGATAGGCTCTTAATCTCAAGGCATTACTAACCACAAACACGGAGGAAAATGCCATCGCAACTGCGGCAAACATTGGCGATAACAAGATGCCCCAAAATGGATAAAGCACACCTGCAGCAATCGGGATTAACGCAATATTATAGACAAAGGCCCAAAACAGATTCTGTTTGATATTGCGCATGGTTGCCTGGCTTAAACCAATGCCCGTAGCTACATGCTGTAAATTGCCTGACATCAGCACCACATCAGCAGCTTCAATCGCGACATCGGTGCCGGTACCAATCGCCATACCAACATCGGCCTGTGCCAATGCCGGTGCATCATTGATTCCATCCCCGACAAAAGTGAGCACGCCGTATCGCTGCTGGAGTTGTCGTACTGCATCGACTTTTTCATGTGGTAAGACTTCCGCAATCACCTGATCAATTTTCAACTGTTTGGCGATCGCCTGTGCGGTATGCTGGTGATCCCCGGTAATCATCGCCACTTTGAGGCCTTGGTCATGCAAGGCCTGAATCGCGCTATAAGTGGTCGGTTTAATCGGATCGGCTACGGCAATAATTGCAGCCAGCTTTTGATTAATCGCTACATATAAAGGACTGCGGCCCTGATCACCGAGCTTTTGTGCAGTGTCTCTAAACAGATCGACATTTAAGCCCAAGTCCTGCATCAAACGTTCTGCACCAATATGCAGCTGCTGACCGGACACCTGTGCTTTGACCCCAGCACCGGTAATCGAATCAAAATCCGTCACTTCACTCAGTTGCAGTTCTTGCTCACGGGCAGCCTGAACAATAGCGTGGGCAATCGGATGTTCAGATTTAGCCTCCACTGAAGCGACTAGCTGTAATACCTCTTGCTGATTAAAATCTGCTGTAACTTCAAAGTCGGTCAGAAGCGGTTTTCCTTCAGTCAAGGTTCCAGTTTTATCCAGCGCGACGACTTTGGTTTGCTGCAATAACTGCAATGCTTCGCCCTTACGGAATAGCACGCCCAGTTCTGCTGCACGGCCAGTTCCGACCATAATTGAGGTAGGAGTCGCCAGTCCCATCGCACATGGACAGGCAATAATCAGTACGGCGACTGCATTTACCAATGCATAGGTCAGATTCGGCTCAGGCCCAAACAGGAACCAGACCATAAAGGTCAGGGCCGCCAGTGCCATAACAGCCGGAACAAACCATAAAGTCACTTTATCGACCACAGCCTGAATCGGCAGTTTTGAGCCTTGTGCCTGTTCCACCATCTGAATAATCTGCGCCAGTACCGAATCTTGGCCGACCTTAGTCGCCTTGATTTGCAAGGTTCCGTTCTGGTTTACCGTACCGCCGACCACCTGATCACCGGCCTGTTTGGCCACGGGTAAAGGCTCACCGCTAATCATCGCTTCATCAATATAACTTTGTCCGGTAACGACTTCACCATCGACAGCGACTTTTTCACCCGGACGGATTTCAATCAACATTCCTTGTTGCACATCGGAAATTGCCAGATCAACCCAGTGATCATTCTGTTCTACCCGTGCCGTTTTCGGTTGCAAGCCCACCAGATACTGAATCGCTTCCGAGGTTTTACCTTTGGCTTTGGCTTCCAGATAACGCCCCAGTAAAATCAGCGCGACAATAACGGCGGCCGCTTCAAAATACACATGCACAGTGGACTGCGGTAACAGCTCCGGAAAAAAGGTCGCAATACAGGAAAAGCCATAGGCGGCAATGGTTCCAACGGCCACCAGCGAGTTCATATCCGGTGCCAAGCGTAACAATACCGGAATCCCATGCTGATAAAAACGCCGTCCCGGAATAATCAGCACCAAAGTGGTCAGCACAAACTGCAGATACCAGCTGTTCTGGGTTCCCAACGTATGGGCAATAAAATGATGAAAAGCTGGGATCAGATGTGAACCCATTTCCAGAATAAATACAGGCGCTGTCAGAATGACTGCAATCCATAAATCTCGTTTCAGTTGTGCCGTTTCATTGGCTTTCTTTTCCTGAAAAGCATCATGGCTATCTGTCGACATATCCCTACCAGATTTTATGGTGGCCTGATAACCGGCTTTCTCCACCTCAGCAATCAAGGCCGGAATCTGGGCATGCGAGGCCTTCACCCAGGCAGTTTCGGTGGCCAGATTGACCTGTGCTTCGCTGACACCTTCTACTTTTAATAAAGCTTTTTCCACACGTGCCACACATGAAGCGCAAGTCATGCCTTCAATCGTCAGTTCAATCCGGTCGCTCTGAATATCAAAACCGGCTTTTTGTACGGCTTGAGTCAGCTTGGACAATGGTACGGAATTAATCGCACTCACATGCGCCTTTTCAGTGGCCAGATTCACTTGTGCATCCAGCACGCCCTCCACTTTTTTTAGGGCTTTTTCTACGCGAGCCACACAGGATGCACAGGTCATGCCTTCAATGTTCAAATCAAACTGTTGCGTCGGTACATCGAAACCGGATTTTTCAATTGCTTGAACCAGCGCAGCGGCAGCAATCGGCTGCTGGCTTTTAATAAAAGCTTTTTCAGTCGATAGATTGACAGACGCCTCGACCACGCCTTCAATTTTTTTCAAGGCTTTTTCCACCCGAGCGACACAGGAGGCACAGGTCATACCGCCAATCTGCACCTGCTGCTCATATAAGCGGTTGCTGTCTTGTTCTACCATGCCCATCTCCATGCCTCAACTCACTGTTGATGTTATAGCTTAAACATTCCCATCATGGTAAGGTCAAGTCCTTCATCTGACTATTTTAAAAATAATGCAGCGTCCTGCTGCGATTTAAAACTACCCAATAAAAAGCCCGAAGATGACTTCGGGCTTGTCTAACAGTGTTTAAAATATAAAATGCATCAATGTTATTCGGCAGAAATATCTTCAAACAAGATCGAAGACAGGTAACGTTCACCACCGTCTGGCAAAATCACCACAATATTTTTACCGGCATTTTCAGGGCGAGCCGCCAATTGTGCCGCTGCTGCCATAGCCGCGCCACTTGAAATGCCGACCAGGATACCTTCCTGAGCTGCTGTTTTACGTGCCCATTCGACTGCATCTGCGCTATTAATGGCGATTACTTCATCGACCAGGTCCAGATCCAGATTACCTGGAATGAAGTTGGCGCCGATACCCTGAATTTTGTGCGGTCCAGGGGTTAGGGTTTCACCACGCTTCGCCTGACCAATAATTGCAGATTCAGCAGGTTCCACCGCCACTGAATATAAAGGTTTGTTTTTCACTTTTTCAAAGTAACGTGAAATACCGGTAATGGTTCCACCCGTTCCGACACCTGCGACCAGAATATCGACATTGCCCGCAGTCGCTTCCCAGATTTCTGGGCCCGTAGTTTCTTCATGAATTTTAGAATTGGCCGGATTTTCAAACTGTTGTGGCAGGTAGTACAGTTCAGGATTTTCATTGACTAGACGTTGTGCTTCTTCAATCGCGCCTTTCATGCCTTTGGCCGGATCAGTCAGTACCAGATTGGCACCCAATGCTTTCACCACCTTACGGCGTTCAATACTCATACTTGAAGGCATAGTCAAAGTAATATCATAACCTTTGGCTGCCGCAACAAAAGCCAATGCAATCCCGGTATTACCGCTGGTTGGCTCGACAATATGCATACCGGGTTTGAGCTTGCCAGATTTTTCAGCATCATTAATCAACGCTGCACCTATACGACACTTGACTGAAAATGCCGGATTACGGCTTTCAATTTTCGCAAGTACAGTGGCAGGATCGGAAATCACACGATTAATACGAACAAGCGGTGTATTTCCAATCGCGTCTGCATTATTACTATAAACCGCTATACCTAAATTATTCGGTGTTGGAAAAGCTGAATCTGTACTCATGATGATATCCCTTATGTTATTGGTTCAAGTCGCTTAAACATCATACAAGCATTTTTTTGCTTTGTAGATGTTTGATGAAACTTGCACTTCATTGCACGAATGTGAACTAAAATACTTTCTGCACTATGCAATAAATTTATCTTATCTATCAATATTTAAAATATAATTTTAATTGATAATTCAATTCATTAAAAACCATAAAACTTAACTGTTTTTAGCAAGGTATTACGGGCTAAGACCCGTATAATTAGCGGGCTGTAACTTTATAATGGACATATTGAATGAAAACCGATTTTGAAATCACGACTATGCGCGATTCAGCAGAACAGGTCGTTGGCATTTTAAAATCTCTGGCCAATACCGACCGTCTTCTTATTTTATGTCATCTGTCTCAAGCGGAACTGAATGTTTCAGAAATTGAGGAAATAACTGAGATTAAACAGCCGACTCTTTCCCAACAGCTCATGATGCTGCGTAAAAGCGATGTGGTAGATACCCGGCGCGATGGCAAACAGATTTATTATTCAATTAAAGATCAAAATTTGATTGTGGTCTTAAATACCCTTTATCTATTGTATTGCGGCAATCCAGCTAAATAAAGAATCTTTCTTTTTTCAGTCATCAAGATGAATTTCTTTAAACTCTTATTGATGTCGTTTTAAATCATTAAGATCACGATCATAAGTTTTCGAATGATACGTGACTGACCCAGATGATTCATTTTAAACATGAATCATCAAGAAGCTAGATCAGCTAAGACTTCTTAGCAGAATTTGTGCATAATATATCTATATTTGTGATTTAGACCTTTTTATGCCAAATTCCAAGTCTAAACTTCTGCATAAACTGCCTGCCTGGGCATGGTTAAGCCACTATACGCCGGTCAAATTTAAGTCCGATGTGCTAGCCGCCCTGATTGTGGTGGCGATGCTGGTGCCTCAAGGGATGGCCTATGCCATGCTGGCAGGATTGCCGCCGATCATGGGCTTATATGCCAGCATCCTGCCGATGATCATTTATGCGCTGCTCGGTGGGAGTTCGACTTTATCGATTGGCCCGGTAGCCATCATTTCCATGATGACTTTTGCTACGCTCAATCCACTTTTTGAAGTCGGCTCACCAGTCTATATTGAAGCTGCGACTTTATTGGCACTGATGGTCGGGATTATTTCCCTGCTTTTGGGATTATTCCGTTTTGGTTTTCTGATCCAGTTGATCAGTCATCCCGTGATTCAAAGCTTTATTATTGCCTCTGCCTTATTGATTGCGTTTGGGCAGTTAAAGTTTTTGGTCGATCTTCCTTTAAAATCCAATAACCTTCCGGAGTTTGCCAGCAGTCTGCTGCAATATTTCCCGCTGCTGCACGTGCCGAGCCTGATTTTCGGCCTGCTCTCTATGGGTCTGCTGATCTATCTGCCCAAGTTATTAAAATCTCAGGCGGTACAAAGCCGGATCGGCTCTACAGATTTTCTGGTACGTGCGGTGCCCCTGATTCTGGTATGCCTCGGGATTGCGGCGATTGTCTTTCTGGATTTAAAGCTTCAGGGCATTAAAACGGTCGGTGCAATTCCTTCCGGTTTTCCGCCCTTGTCCTTTCCACACTGGAACTGGGAACTGGTGATGACCTTGCTACCGGGTGCCAGCATGATCGCCATGATCAGTTTTGTGGAATCCTTGTCGATTGCTCAAGCGACAGCCTTACAGCAACGCAGTCATTTAAACAGTAATCAGGAACTGATTGCACTCGGCCTGGCCAATATCAGTGCAGGCGTGAGTTCAGCTTTTCCGGTAACGGGCAGCCTGTCGCGGACGGTGGTGAATGCCGATGCCGGTGCTAAATCGCCCATGGCCGGTGTTTTATCCTCGATTCTGATTATTTTCGTGAGTCTGTTCTTTACCGGATTTTTTGAAGACCTGCCGCTGACCATTCTGGCCGCGACGATTATTGTTTCCATCTGGAAGCTGGTTAATTTCCAGCCATTTTTTGATGCTTGGCGCTATTCCAAGGCAGATGGTCTTGCCATGTGGATTACTTTTCTCGGCGTGGTCCTGATTGATATTTCGACCGGTTTGATTATTGGGATCGTCTCGACCTTTGTGCTGATGCTATGGCGAATCAGCCGGCCGCATATTGCGGTTGTCGGTCTGGTGGAAGGCACCCAGCATTTTCGCAATATTCAGCGTCATCAGGTCAGTACCTCCGACCGGGTGCTGTCACTACGGATTGATGAGAATCTGACGTTTCTGAATGCCAATAGCTTCAAAGGTTATCTGATCAATGCGATCAGCCTGAATGACCAGCTGCAACATGTGATTATTAACTGTTCCAGCATCAGTGCGATTGATCTGAGTGCCTTGGAAATGCTGGAAGATTTAAATGCGGAACTGGCCAAACTGGATATTCGCCTGCATTTTGCCGAAGTCAAAGGTCCGGTCATGGACAAGCTGCAAGCTTCTAAATTGATGACGCATTTGAGCGGGCGCATTTATCTGACCCATTTTCAGGCGATTCAGGACCTGGCGCCAGAGATCTTCGAGCAGCATAAAGATTATACGATTTAAAACAGCAGATACTGGAACTTATGGCCGGAGATTCCAGCTGGTCATAAGTGCAGTTTTTTCTGAATTTTCAAATATAATTTGAATTTATCTATTTAACTTTGATATTTATTTCATGAATATAATTTTAAAAGCGCTGATTTATTCATCATTTTAGGAAGTTTTTCTTCAATATAAGCGCTGTTTTAGAGCAATTAGTTTTAGAATAAATCAACAATATCAATATCTTGGTTTTTATATAAAAATATATTTTAAGCCTTGTTTAAATTAAGTATAAAATAGCGCAACTTTTTCCCAAATTTAGCCCTCGTAATTTTCACAAGGCAACCTTATGTTTTCTGCCCTTATGCGCATGAGCTTAGTCTCTCGAATCATCATCGCCATTATTTTAGGTGTGGGTGTGGCTGTGGTATTTCCCGAAGCTACTCCCTCATTAAGCCTATTGGGCGACCTGTTTATTAAAGCCTTGAAGTCTGTTGCACCGATTCTGGTTTTCATTTTAGTGTTAGCTTCTATCGCGAATTTTAAGGTGGGCCAATCCAACGCTGCCATCAAACCGATTATGCTGATGTATGCGGTTGGTATGTTCCTTGCTGCGCTGAGCGCTGTGGTTTCAAGTATCTTATTTCCAAGTACGCTGTTCCTGGATATTGCTGCACAAGCTGACTTGCAGCCGCCTGGCAGTCTGGTAGAAATCCTGAAGAATTTGCTGCTCAGCTTTGTTGCCAACCCGGTTGTTGCGATTGCTGAAGCAAACTTTATTGGCATCCTGGCTTGGTCAGTGGCATTAGGCATCGCTTTCCGTCATGCATCGGATAGCACCAAAACGCTTTTGAATGATGCAGCCTTTGCAGTGAATTATGTGATTCGTTTAGTGATCAGCTTTGCACCTTTGGGTATTTTTGGTCTGGTCGCAGTGACTTTTGCTGAATCTGGTCTGGATACGCTGACCAGTTACGTACATTTACTTGCTGTGTTGCTCGGAACGATGGTTTTCGTTGCACTGGTAATTAATCCGCTTCTGGTTGCCTTAATGACACGCAACAACCCGTATCCACTGGTATTCACTTGCTTGCGCGAAAGTGGCATTACCGCTTTCTTTACCCGTAGTTCGGCAGCCAATATTCCAGTCAATCTGGACTTGGCAAAACGTCTGGGCGTCAAGGAATCAACTTCAAGTATCGCAATTCCTTTGGGTGCTACGATCAACATGGCAGGTGCTTCTGTGACCATTACTGTATTGTCATTGGCGGCTGTAAATACTTTGGGGATTAGCGTCGATTTCAGCACTATGCTCATTCTTTCTGTGGTGGCAACCGTTTCGGCATGTGGCGCTTCAGGGGTTGCAGGCGGTTCATTGTTACTGATTCCAGTTGCATGTGGCCTGTTTGGTATTTCTTCGGATATCGCCATGCAAGTCGTTGCGATTGGTATGGTCATCAGCGTATTGCAGGACTCTACTGAAACTGCGCTAAACTCATCGACCGATGTTTTATTTACTACAGCAGTAGACCGCGCATCAAATTGATTTTATATTGATTAATCAATATGTTTAGCCAATGATGTTGTTATGCCATTACAGCGTTTACCTACCTGGATACAATTAGGGGCGTTTTTTCTTGCGGTCAATGCCGGCATGATTAACGTCCTGGGTCTGGTGACGGTACTGCACCAGTCTGTTTCACATATGACCGGTAATGTCAGTATGCTGGCCATGGCCCTGCTGAACTGGCAACCAGAACAGATGTTGTATCTCTTTCTGGTCACACTCTGCTATGTCATTGGTTCATCCTATAGCGGGCTCATTCTTGGAAATAGTCACTTTCGCCTGGGGCAGCTTTATGGTTACCCTTTAAGCTTGGTGGCTATTTTTATTTTGATCTGCTGGTTATTATTGCCCTATTTCCCGCGCTATGCCTTGTTATGGGCCTGTGTCGCCATGGGTGTGCAAAATGCCATGGTCAGCCATTATAAAGGCGCCATTATTCGCACCACGCATTTATCTGGCGTACTGACCGACCTCGGCTTGGCGATGGGCTACCGTTTGCGCGGTTTGGAGGTAGAATCACGACGCGTGGTTTTGCATCTGCTTATTTTGCTCGGTTTTTTAAGCGGCGGCATTCTTGCCAGCTGGCTATATCCTTATTTAAAATTAAATGCATTCCTGATCCCGGCAGTGCTGAGTCTGGTTCTCAGTCTCACGTATTGGGTGATTTATTTACGTTATCGACATCAACACGACTAATATCTGGACATTCTCATGGTTAAAAATGCATTGCAGGCACAATTGTTAAAGGCAGGATTGGTCGATAATAAAAAAGCCAAAAAACTGTCTAAACAGGCTGTGCATGAAAAACGCACCGGTGACGGTACCGAGGCTGAAATCAAGGCCAAGATTGAACAAGACAAACAGCAAAAAATGGCTAAAGATCAGGCGATTGAGCAAGAGAAAAAAGCAGCTTTGCAGGAAAAAGAACTCAAAGCCGCAATCATGCAAATGATTAATCAGCACAAAATCCGTGATACTGACGGCGATGCGGTGTATCAGTTTATTGATGACAGCAAAATTAAAAAGGTCTATTTAAACCAACAGATCTATAATGCACTGGTGACAGGCAGTCTGGTGATTGCACGTGAAAATGACAGCTATGCTTTCTTGCCTAAAGCTCTGGCAGATCGTATCAATGCGAAAATGCAGGGCTTTATCATTGTGAATAATTCAGAGAAAAATGAAGAAACCACCGATGAAGAAGATCCATATGCAGCTTATGTTATTCCTGATGACTTGATGTGGTAAGCATCGCGATATCATTACTGAAATATCGAAGATCATAAACCGGCGAAGTCGCCGGTTTTTTATTTGTAGGCACTTTTATTGAACGATTTGCACCAATAGATATGTTTTAAAAAGTTATCCAATATTAAAAAATCTGATCCAAACCTATAAACTTGATCTAAATTTTTGATTGAAGAGAAAGATCGTTTGGAACAGTTTAATTTTATTCGGAATATTCAAGAATGGGCAAATCAGTACCCATGGCTGGAAATGCTATCTTCACTGAGTATTGTGATTTTACTGGCGATTCTTGCCAATCTATTTGCCAAACAGATTGTGGTACGCGGAATACGTCAACTGATTTCCAGAATGCCTTTTGCCAATAATCAGATTTTTGCTGAGCATAGCGTGATTCGCCGGATTGCCAATATTGTTCCCGCAGTAGTGATCATGAACGGGATTACCACAGTACCGCATTTATCTGACAAGGTTGAGTCCTTTGTGCAAATGGGGGCACAGGCTTTTATTTTCCTGACGATTGCCTTAGCTCTTGGTGAATTACTGAATATTTTTAACCTGGTCTATCAGCGTAATCCCAAGTCACGTAACAAACCGATTAAAGGTTATTTGCAGCTGGTCAAGCTGATTATCTTTATTGTCTGTGGCCTGATGATTCTCGGCACTTTCCTGAAAAAGGATGTCTTTACCTTGCTGGCTGGCTTCGGTGCCATGGCCGCGGTGTTGATGCTGGTCTTTCAAAATACCATTTTGTCGCTGGTGGCGTCGGTTCAGATTTCATCCTATGACATGGTGCGTATTGGCGACTGGATCGAAATGCCCTCGCTGAACGCGGATGGCGATGTCATTGATATGTCATTACATACCATTACGGTACAGAACTTTGATAAAACAGTGACCACGATTCCGACCAATAAACTGGTGACGGATACCTTTAAAAACTGGCGTGGTATGCAGGAAGCCGGTGCGCGCCGGATCAAGCGCTCGATTCATATTGATCAAAGCAGCGTACATTTTATGTCGGCTGAAGAACAGAATAAGCTGAAAAATTTTATTTTGCTGGATCAATACCTGAATACCAAATCAGAGGAACTGGAACAATTTAACCTGCAACTGAGCCATCATTCGCAATATAACCAGCGCCGTCTTACCAATTTAGGAACCTTTCGTGCTTATGTAGAGTTTTATCTGCAACAGCATTCGGGCATTAGTAAAAATCATTCCCTGATGGTGCGCCAATTGCAGCCAACCAGTGAGGGTTTACCGCTAGAGATTTATGCCTTTACCAATACCACCGCCTGGGTGGAGTATGAAAATATCCAGTCTGATATCATGGATCATCTGCTGGCGATTATTCCGGAATTTGGTTTAAAAGTGTATCAAGCGCCTTCAGGTCTTGATTTAAAGGAAGCATTTACTCAACCGTCTTCCATTATTACTTAAACACAAGTCATCCAATCTCAAGCCTGAGATGCTGCTGCATTTCAGGCTTTTTTATTTCCTCATCTGTTTAGATCCTGACTGGCATAAATCTGGCTTTAGTTTAATTTTTATAATCTAAGTTTTAATTGAGTGAATCATTTTGTGGCAATTTCACCCAATTACGGGCTTAAAAAAACAGAATCCTTTATAATTCCCGAAAAGCAAAATGCATGATAAGAGTACGATAATGTTTCGATGGCTTGAAAGACTGGTTGACCCCTATCCCACCAAAAATCTGAATCAACCTTTACCGACCAAGTTTTTTCCATTTGTCTGGCAGGCAGCCTATGGAGTCCGCCGTTATTTACTGATTCTGGTGCTGTGTACCGCCGGTGCTGCCAGCTTCGAAGCCTTACTGTATTCAAAAATTGGTGAGCTGGTGAACTGGCTCAGTAAAAGCCAGCCCGATACTTTTCTGGAGCAACATGCCAGTAATTTAACCTTACTGAGTATTGTTCTGCTGGCCAATATTTTCTTCGCCAGCGCACAATCACTGATTAAGCATCAAATTCTGTATAGCAACTTCCCGATGCATTTACGCTGGCGCTTTCATAATCTGCTGATGAAACAAAGCCTGGATTTTTTCCACAACGATTTTGCCGGACGATTATCGGCCAAAGTCATGCAAACCGCTCTGGCAGTACGCGAATTCTGGGTGATTCTGGGTGACATGCTGGCTTATGTGCTGATTTATTTCATCACCATCAATATTGTTTTGGGTGCAATTTCACCCTTGCTGATCATTCCATTGATGGTCTGGCTAGCCTTGTTTATCTGTGCAGCGTGTTATTTCATTCCGCGTTTGAGCAAAATTTCCAATGCCCAGGCGGATGCTCGTGCCGTCATGACCGGGCGTATTACGGATGCCTATACCAATATTCAGACCGTCAAGCTATTTGCTCATGCCGGTCGTGAAAGCCAGTATGCCAAGACCTCTATGCAGGAATTTATGGTAACGGTATATAAACAGATGCGTCTGGGTGCCCAATACGAAATCAGTATTTTACTGCTGAGTGTAGTGTTATATGGTGGCGTACTGGGTACCGCGATCTGGCTGTGGATGGAAGGTCAGGCCGAGCTGGGCATTATTGCTGCAACCACGGCAATGGTACTGAAACTGAACAGTATTGCCGAATTTATGATGTGGCAGACCTCTGCCCTGTTTGAAAATGTCGGTACCATTCAGGATGGTATGAAAACTTTAGGCCGAAAAATTGCCATTGAAGATAAACCGGGTGCCAAAGAGCTACAGCTCAATCATGGTGAAATCAAATTCGAAAATGTCAGCTTTGCCTATAATGATAAAAACGTGATTGATCAGTTTAATCTGACCATTCGCCCAGGCCAAAAGATTGGTATTGTCGGCCGTTCAGGTGCCGGGAAATCTACCTTGATTCAACTGTTGCTGCATTTTTATCATATCAATCAGGGTCGTATCTTAATCGATGGTCAGGATATTGATGAGGTCACTCAGGACAGTTTGCGCAAGAACATTGCATTAGTGACTCAAGATACCTCGCTGCTACATCGCACGGTCGCGGAAAACATTAAATATGGTCGTCCGGATGCGACTGATGAAGAGATGTTTGAAGCTGTGCGTAAAGCCAAAGCGGAAGAGTTTATTCCCAATCTGACGGATTTGCGTGGCAAAAAAGGCTATGAAGCCTATGTCGGTGAACGTGGCGTGAAACTTTCCGGCGGACAGCGTCAGCGAATTGCAATTGCACGTGTATTCCTGAAAGATGCGCCGATTCTGATTCTGGATGAAGCGACCAGTGCGCTGGATTCTGAAGTCGAAGCCGCCATTCAGAACAGTCTGGACGACTTAATGCAAGGTAAAACCGTGATTGCCATTGCGCATCGCCTGTCGACCATTGCCCAGATGGATCGTCTGATTGTGCTGGATCAGGGTCGAATCGCCGAGCAAGGCACGCATGATGAACTGGTGGCATTAAATGGTATCTATGCCCAGCTTTGGCAGCGTCAAACTGGCGGCATGCTGATTCAGCAACAGGTCAAAGCATCAAAAGATCACGAATAATATAATGTCTAGAAGATTTCAAAACTTCTGATGATTTGCTCGTCCTTAATATTGAACAGGTCTGGAAAAAGGAAAACTTTGCCCAGACCTTTCTTTGTAAAATCTTCTATACAGATGAACCTTAAGTTGCCATCTATCTGGTATTTTAATGAAATGACATAACTCTCTAGTTATGAAAGCTCTCTGATGAAGCCCTATTCAATGCTTAGACAATCTTCTTGCCCTGAGCCAGCCAATGCAGAGATGTGACCGGTTCAATAAAATAATTTTAATTTCATCAATAAAATTATGTGGTTTAAATTGATTTTAATGCTGAATTCAGGCTAATCTGCCAGTGGCAGAGTCACAATCGCCAAAATTTTGTCCAACAATTTTAATGAAAAATTTGGCGGCTTCATGCCAATATCTATTTATAAATAAAAAAATTTGAATGAATGCAACGGATCGCGCATGAAAACAATTGCTCCACGCCAAGACCAAGGAATTCCAGGTGTTTACGGTCTCCTGCTTCTCGATGTCATTTCCCGCTGGGGTTATAACAATGAGTCGCTTTTCCAACCTTTTGGCCTGACCAGTGAACAGTTGGCAGATCCTGATTTTCGTATTCCCACCCCTGTTGCCAATGAACTGGTCAAATATGCCCTGAAACTGACCGGCGAACCGACCTTGGGCTATCATCTCGGCACACAGATGCGAATCTCGATTCATGGCTTTATTGGCTATGCCATTATGACGGCGAATAATATTACCGATGCGCTGGTACTGGCGAACCGATTTATTCAACTCCGTTTACCCTTCCTGCAATTGTTTTTCTCAACCTTTGGTGCCAAAGCCACGGTACAGCTGCAAACCGATATTCAGCTTGAACCTCTGCGCACCGAAATTTCCATTGCCTTGATGATTGGACTGATCAGTATGGCCAAGGCCATTACAGGTGTTACTGATGCGACAGGAGAAATCGATTTTGATTTTAAAAAACCGGAAGGTTTTGAACGCTTTATGGCAAAGTTCCCCACCCATCAATTCCGTTTTGAACAACCACATTTAATTCTAAGTTTTGATAAAAGTTACCTGATGAATAAGCTGGTACATGCCGATCCAATTGCCAGCCAGATTGCGATTAACCAGTGTGAAACAGAACTTTCTGCCTTGGGTGAGCGGCACCGGATTGCCATGCGTGTCCGTGATATCTTGACCCATGCTGAGCAACACTATCT
This sequence comes from Acinetobacter lwoffii, assembly GCF_024129855.1. Lineage (GTDB taxonomy): Bacteria > Pseudomonadota > Gammaproteobacteria > Pseudomonadales > Moraxellaceae > Acinetobacter > Acinetobacter lwoffii_L. The sequence continues at coordinate 4,018 of NZ_JAMXXC010000009.1, read as the reverse complement.
CAGTATTGAAAGTGTGGCGGATCGCTTACATATGTCTGACCGCACCTTAAAACGTCAACTGGCGGCTGAAGGCACCTCATTTTCTACCCTTGTTGATGAAGTGCGTTACCGGCATGCTACCTCGTTATTATCCCGGACAGATTTTACCTTGGAACAGATTGCCGATGAACTGGGTTATAGTGATGTGGCCAATTTTAGCCGGGCGTTTAAACGCTGGAGTGGTCGCAGCCCGAGCAACTGGCGCAAAGATCCTTATTTATAAGGGAGCATAAGCCTTTTGTTTTGCTTAAAAAGAATGTATAAAACATGTCAAAAATGATCTTAAGATTTTTAAGGAGTTATCAATGAATCATCCTGCAGAATTAAAGTACGCAAGTACACATGAATGGGTGCGCATTGAGGGTGATCTTGTTGTGACCGGTATTTCCGACCATGCACAGGATGCGTTAGGCGATTTAGTCTATGTAGAAGCACCAGATCTTGATTCACATATTACTGCGGGCGAACAAGCTGGCGTGGTTGAATCAGTAAAAACAGCTTCCGATATTCATGCACCAGTGTCTGGTGTAGTAGTTGAAATCAATCCTGATCTTGAAGATGATCCAGATTTCATTAATGATGACCCATATGGCAAAGGCTGGATCTATAAAATCAAGCCGGACAATATGGCCGATGTCGAAAAACTGCTCTCCAACACAGAATATGAAGCTGGACTCTAAGCTGATCCAAGATTCAGATAATCAGCCTCCGGGCTGATTTTTTATTATAGATCAGTCGTTGTATTTTCCAGTTCAAATTAAATTTCATGTATTTATCATGAAATATCATTGTATTTTTCACTTATTTTTCTTAAAGTCTTGCTCATATCTGCTTCGCTCCTGAATAGGTCGCGCTTATTTATAACAATAATTTCCCATGCTGAACCCAGCGTCTTACAGCATATCATTTTAGGAAAATCATGAACGCCATTGCAACGCTATTATGGACCAAGTCATTTATCCTTTGTCTGGCCAACAATCTGTTTTTATTTATTTTCTATTTTGCACAAACTACAATTTTGCCGATTTATATCTTAAAAGAATTAGGCGGCAACCTGACCCAGGCGGGGCTGGCCATGACCTTGTTTATGGTGTCTGCCATTGCTGTGCGACCTTTTAGCGGTTTAATTATCGAAAAATTTGGGGTACGTAGAACCCTGATTATTTCTGAAGTGTTCTTTAGCCTGTTTTCACTTACTTATCTGTTGGCAGATCAAGTCACGATTCTGTTTATCATCCGTTTCTTACATGGCATCTGGTTCAGTATCTTGACCACAGTTTGCGTGCCTGTTGTGAACCAGTTTATTCCGGAGCAGCGTAAAGGTGAAGGCATGGGCTATTTTGTCATGTCGGTTAATCTGGGGATTGTCTTAGGTCCGTTAATAGGTCTAAGCCTGATGGAATACTGGTCTTATTTTCAGGTCAGTATGCTATTGATCGTCTTGGTTTTTATCGGATTTGCCTTCTGTTTTTTGATTCCGGTCAAAGAACCTGAAAAAATCATCAAAAATACCAATAAGAAAACCTCGCTTGAGCTGACAGATTTTGTGGAAAAGAAAGTGCTGCCTGTCGCAGTATTGGCCATGCTGATTTCTTTTTCTTATGCGAGCATCATGTCTTTTATCGCACCCTTCGCAGCCAGCAAGGATTTAATGGCCTATGCAGGTTTATTCTTTGTGGTTTTTGCGATTTCCATGATGAGCTTACGGCCGATCACCGGAAAGATTTATGATCGTAAAGGCCCGCAATATGTGATTTATCCGGCATTGCTGGCTTTTAGTTCGGGTTTATTTTTACTGAGCCAGATTCAGAGCTTATGGGGATTTATGCTGGCTGCAGTCATGGTTGGTGTGGGCTTTGGTAGTGTGCAGCCGTGTATTCAAACTTTGGCGATTCAATGTGCGCCCAAGCATCGAATTGGCTATGCAACTTCAACTTTTTATACGTTTTATGACCTGGGTATTGCCATCGGTTCACTACTGATTGGTGCCATCATTGCAGCTTACAGTTATCAGTTTGCTTTTATGCTATGCGGTATTTTAACCTTAAGCAGTATTGTTTATTTTAAGCTGGTGGTGCAACGTAAAACCGTCTAGTTTTATGGATTGAATCGAATAATAAATAAGATCAATAAAAAAACAGGCAGAAAATTCTGCCTGTGATTTTTTGAGCAAATATTTATTCTGACACCGAAGTATTCTCTGCTTGTTTCTCTTCCGCTTTTGGCTCTTGCATCATGGTGAATTGGGTTGCCTCTGTGGCTACGGTAGTGTCCTGTCGGTTACTTTTCAGCTTGATTTGTAAGCGCAGTTCATTGGTCGAATCGGCATTGCGCAAGGCTTCTTCATAAGAAATTTCACCCTGGTTATACAGGTCAAATAAGGCCTGGTCAAAGGTCTGCATGCCCAGTTCACGCGATTTCGCCATAATCGCTTTCAATTCGTGGAATTCACCTTTCAAAATCAGGTCAGACATCAGTGGCGTATTTAACATGATTTCAATCGCTGCACGACGGCCTTTACCATCTTGAGTACGAATCAGACGCTGTGAAATGATCGCCTTCATATTGGATGACAAATCCATTAATAGCTGGTTCCGGCGTTCTTCCGGGAAGAAGTTGATAATCCGGTCCAAAGTCTGGTTGGCATTGTTCGAGTGCAGCGTTCCCAGACACAGATGTCCAGTTTCAGCAAAAGCAATCGCGTGTTCCATGGTTTCAGTATCGCGAATTTCGCCGATCAGAATCACATCTGGTGCCTGACGCAAGGTATTTTTCAGCGCATTATGCCAGGAATGGCAGTCCACTCCGACTTCACGATGAGTAATCATGGATTTTTTATGCTTGTGCACATATTCAACCGGATCTTCTACGGTAATGATATGCCCGGCTGAATTTTCATTTCGATAGTCAATCATGGCTGCGAGTGAAGTTGATTTACCGGAACCTGTTCCTCCGACTACCAATACCAGTCCACGTTTTTCCATAATCACATGTTTCAGAGATTCCGGTAATTTCAGCTTCTGGAAATTTGGAATTTCTGCAGTAATGGTACGAATCACCATGCCAACATTAAGTTGTTGTACAAACACATTGACCCGAAAACGGGAAACACCTGGCACGGTGATGGCAAAATTGCACTCAAGTTCAGTTTCAAATTCTTTACGCTGTTTATCATTCATCAGACTGTAGGCAAACAGCTTGGTTTTTTCAGCTGTGAGTTCCTGCTGTCCAAAAGGTTTCATTAAGCCTTGATGTTTAATACTCGGTGGAAAATCAGCCGTAATAAATAAATCTGAACCGCCATATTCCACCACCTTAGTCAGCATGTGATGCATGAATTTTTTTGCTTCGTCCAACAATTCTGCCGTGAACATCTTTTCCCCCGGAAATGCACAACTGCACAAATCTCAATCTTAGATTTATGCCAAATATTTTAATTTCATTGTGCAGCGTTTTATAAATATGCTCAAATATATTTGATTTATAAAGAAAATATTTTTTAATATTTATGTGACCTACTTCAATAAAAATTAAATTAAGTAGAAGTATTCAAGCTTTTTAAAGCAACTCTGCCAAAAAAATAGGATTGTAATTTTAAAGGTTGAATTCTGTTAGACGATTCATTATTTGTCATTTGCGACATATAGAATGTTATTTTTCTTTCTTTATGATTACCAACTCCCCTATTTTTTATGTACCAATTTCGGTTCTATTAGATGTAATAATGAATTATGAAAAATAGGATAATGTTTATGAAAATTGAACAAAATCGTGGAACTTTGCTCAAATAATAGGCGTGAAACTTGGTAAATTATTAAAAAAGCCCGATTCAGCTAAGTTAGACTTTTTATTTGACTATAAAAATATGATTTATATAAAATAAAATAGAGATGTTATTCACCAATTAAAATGTCTATGCGATAAACCATTTAAAATGTCCTGTTTTTAACCACAAGAGTCAAGCACAGGATTTAACTTT
>NZ_JAMXXC010000008.1:0-123946 GCF_024129855.1 Acinetobacter lwoffii | reverse complement strand
ACGGAATTAGGTCGACCACTTACCCAAGTTACGCCTTAAATTTGGCTCAATTAGGGGCGCTTTGCATTTCAAATCTTTGTGCAACAAAGCCGACTGAGATTATGATTCACGCACCGCATCGACACGTTCTGAAATTCATTTAACATGAAATCTCTTATGCGAAACTGAGCATTATTTATAGTTATTTGAAACTTTCACATAATTTTGTGCAGAATATGGCAAGAATGCCATTTCTTTTTCAGTGAGCGGACGCGCTTTTTTGGCAGGGCTGCCCACATAGAGCCAACCACTTTCCAAAACTTTGCCCGGTGGAACTAGTGTACCTGCACCAATCATCACATCATCCGGAATGATGACATCATCCAGAATAATGCTGTTAATCCCGATTAATACGCGATTACCAATCGTACAACCATGCAATGTCACATGATGGCCAATCGTGACATCTTCACCAATGATCAAAGGCGAACCATTCGGTTTATCGGCTTTTTTATGACTGACATGCAACATGGCATGATCCTGAACATTCGAGTTTTTACCAATCCGGATCGAATTAACATCACCACGAATCACGGCAAAAGGCCAGACAGAGACATTTTCAGCCAAGACCACATCGCCGACCACGATTCCCATCGGATCGATATAACACGATTCATCAATTTGTGGAGTTGTGTCTAAATAAGAACGAATGTTTTGGCTCATGGTGATCTGCTCATTAAAAGTTTAAGGATCATGTGCATAGTATAAAATAAAAAGCACCCATCTGAATGAGTGCTTTGGTCTTAGTCCGGGACTAAAACAGTTTATTTAAACTTAGAACAAGTTTGAGAAGAACTGTTTAATGTGGTCGAGCATACGTGCGAAGAAACCAGCTTCTTCAACCGCGTTTAAAGCCACCAATGGTTTTTCTGAAATTACTTTACCATCCAGAGTCGCTACGTATTTACCTACGACCTGACCAGGCTGTAAAGGTGCAGTCAGTTTAGGTTGAACCACCAGCTGGGTTTTAATCGCATTAGCCTGACCTTTTGGCATGGTCACGTTAAAGTTTTCAGCAAGACCGATCTGAACTTCATCTTCCTTACCAAACCAGACTTTGGCTTTGGCAAGTACCTGTTTAGCAGGTTGAACATTTTTGGTTTCGAAGTTTGCATAACCCCAAGCCAGCAATTCACGTGTTTGTGTCGCACGTTCCTGCATGGTTGGTGCACCAAAAATCACTGAAATCAGACGCGTAGGACCGCGTTTTGATGAGGTGGTCAGACAATAACCAGCTTCATCAGTGTGGCCAGTTTTTAAACCATCTACACTCGGATCAGTATATAGCAGGGCATTACGGTTACCTTGCTTGATGCCATTAAAGGTAAATTCTTTTTCCGCATAAATCGGATAATACTTAGAACTGTCTTTAATGATGTGTTGTGCCAGCGTTGCCATATCTTTGGCAGTTGAATAATGACCTTCAGCTGGCATACCGGTTGAATTGATAAAGCTGGTATTGGTCATGCCAATACGTTTAGCTTCCTGGTTCATCATATGTGCAAAGGTACCCTCGTTCCCTGCAATATGTTCAGCCATGGCTTTCGATGCATCATTCCCTGATTGAATAATAATCCCGCGAAGCATTTCAAGTGCAGTTGCCGTACCATTTAAAGGTACATACATACATGATTCCGCGCTACTGCCGCGACACCATGCTGACTCGTTCATGCGCACTTGTTCATCTTCAGTGAGTTCACCGCTCAATAGTTTTTGTTCGATGATGTAGCTGGTCATCATCTTGGTCATTGAAGCAGGGGCTAATTTTTCATTTTCATTTTTTGAAGCGAGAAGTTGCCCTGTCTCGTAGTCCATTAGCACATAGGATTTATTATTCAATTCTGGTGGTGCAGATAGGACAGTTGCTGCAAAGCTAAAACTAGGAACTAATAATAATGCAGCAAGGGCAGTTTTTTGGGTCATTTCTAGTGGGTTCCTATATCTTGATGTAAGCACGAAGAGCCTAGCATTTTAGGACAAAGCTAGGCTGACTTCTATGGGAAACCCGGTCTTATTTCAAAAGTATTGTAAGTTATCGGCAGAAAAGCAGCTTAATTGTTATAGGTGGTTAATTCATTACAAATCACCTGATTTTTTTTCTTGCCGGCTTTCTTGGCATCCGATTGTGCTTCGGACAGAATATTGCGGAAATCGTTCTGTTTAGCCATCTGGTTTAAGCTTTCAACCGGATTACGCTGGCCCGGCATATACTCAGTCACCAGCTTGGTATAACCCTGATTAAACTGTGACTTGTCTTTGACCATGCTTGGACAGATTTCTGAAAGAACATAAATGGCTGCCAGTTCCTGTTTGGTCACTTGCTGAGTTGGGGTAACATTAATGTTTTCATCGGCTGCAAATGCAGAAGTTCCCAAAAGAGTGGCGGCAGAAATTGCGCAGAATGTTAAAGCTTGGAATATTGGATTTTTCATTGAAAACTCAAAAAATGGATTTAGAACAATAATTTGCCTAGCTTAAACTTATTTTTGAAATTGAAAAGTGGGAAAATGTAGCGAAGCTGTAGAATTATGAATAAATCTGTAAGAGAAAATAAGACGATGTTTACACCGTCTTATTTGAAAATTTAGCTGGCTTAGCCTTGGTAGTTCAGCATTTCTTCACAGACAGTTTTCTGCTCGTCTGAGCTGGTTTGCTTTGCACCCTGACGTGCTTCTTCAAGTAAAGATTTATATTCACTGTCTGCCTGTAGCTTTTGATAGCTCATGCCTTTATCTGAGTAGTCTGCAAGATAAGACTGGATCAATTGTTCAACGGTGCTGTTAAATTTTGGATTTTGACCAATGATTGCCGGGCAAACTTCAGCCATAACCTGTGCTGATGCAATATCTTCTTTTACAATGGTATTGTTTTCTTCAACAGTCAGATCGTTTGCCATGACTGAAGGGGAAATAAATGCTGCCAAGCTTAAAGTGAGAGCGCTAAATAAAGAGAATTTTTTAATCATCTTGAGCCACATATTATAAAGATGGATGTCGAGCAATAAATATATATAATTCCTGCACTAATACAATGAAATGTCCTAGTCAGTCATTTTTTAGCGTAACGAGATTTTTTAGTGAATATTTTAGTTTCAAATGATGATGGGGTGTTTGCACCCGGTATTCAGGCTTTGGCGCAAGCGCTAAAGCCTTTGGGGCGAGTGGTGATTGTGGCACCGGAAAGTGAACGCAGTGGCTTTTCTAGTGCCTTAACTTTGGACCGCCCTTTACGCCCAATCCAGATTTCTCCTGATGTCTGGGCGGTTAATGGGACGCCGGCAGATTGCGTTTACTTGGCTATGAACGGGCTATTTGATTTTGAATTTGACCTGGTGGTTAGCGGGATAAATAGCGGCGCAAATCTGGGAGATGATATCTTGTATTCCGGTACAGTCGGGGCGGCCTTTGAAGGTCGTTTAACTAAACATCCTGCGATTGCCGTATCACTGAGTGGAACAGATGTACGCAGCTATCAACAGCCTCAGGATTATCAGCTGGCCGCCGAGTGGGTGCATGATTTTATTGCGCGTAGTTTGCCTGTTCTGCCTGAACGTCATATTTTTAATATCAATATTCCAGATGTAGCTGAATTACAGGGTGAAAAAGTGACGTATCAAAGTCGCCGCCGTCAGTCTAAACCGGTGACGAGTCATGTAGACCCACGTGGTCGTCAGGTATTCTGGATTGGACTCTCAGGAGAAGCAGTCGCAGAACCTAAGCCGGGATTTAGTGAGATTGATTCGGACTTCTCTGCGGTCGCCAATGGCTATGTCAGTATTACCCCGATTCAGATGGATGCCACCAATTATGAGAGTTTGCGGAATTTGCAAACACAATTGGCAGAAAATGCGTCCTTAGTGTTATAACTTTGTGAAAAACTCGCGATTGCAAGTATATTGCCGTAAAACTTTGCTAATCTTAACGAAATTTTGCAACCGTATAGCATTAGAGAGGAAGATAATGTTCTTGGTGTTACCGAAATGTGTCGTAGCTTCGCCTGCAACCCTGATTAAAACCCTTGTTTTATCGACCGTTGTTATTTCTACAGGAGTAATTACCGGTTGTGCCACCAAACCCCAGGTGAATAATGCAACGCGTTATGCAACAGCTCCTGATTTCTATACGGTGCGTTCAGGAGATACATTGAGTGGGATTGCAGCACGTTATGGACTGAACTATATCAGTGTCGCAGAGATGAATGATATCAGTGCGCCGTACCGGATTTATGTCGGACAATCGATCCGCCTGAAAACCCATACTACGCGCCGTAGCACCAGCACCCAAGCAGTGACTCAGGCAGCGCCAATCCAGCGTCAAACAATTGCAGTGCCTACACCGGCACCGGTGACACCAGCAACGACAGTACAAACCACACCACGCGTCAGTACATCTGCACCTGTAACGCCAGTATCTACTGCAGCAGGTCTACGTTGGGTAAAACCATCGAATGGCGCGATTCTTCAGCAATACAATTTAGCTTCTAATATCAAGGGCACCCGCTATAGTGGCAATGTCGGTGATCCGGTATTTGCAGCAGCAGACGGGCAGGTGGTGTATGCCGCTGATGGCCTGAAAGAATATGGCAATCTGGTGTTGGTAAAGCATATCAATGGCTATATCACCGCTTATGCACATAACAGTAAATTGAATGTGAAAAGTGGCCAAAATGTAACGGCTGGTCAAAAAATTGCAGAAATGGGATCAACTGGTACAAACCGTACCATGCTTGAGTTTCAGGTGCGCTTAGACGGCAAACCTATTAATCCTACTGCAGTTTTACCAAACAATTAAATAAATAATGCAAAGTGTAAATTTCGCCGTATAATACAATAAGTTGCTTTTATCAAATGATGAAGCACCTCATAAGTTTAGAGGGAAATTTATGTTAGATCAACTTCGAGCAATGGGTGTCTTTGCTTGCGTTGTGGAGAAGAACTCGTTTAGCGGTGCTGCCCGTGAATTAGGGATTACGACCAGCGCCGTCAGTCAACAAATTCGCTCGTTAGAACACGATATGGAAGTCGTACTTCTAAATCGTTCGACGAGAAAATTAAGTCTGACCGAAGCGGGACAAGCTTTTTTCCATAGCTGTCAAGAAATGTTATCTGCTGCTGAACGCGGTAAAGTCCGGATCAATGAATTACGTGATGATCTTGTGGGTGAGCTGCGTATCGTTTCTTTGCCAGAATTATGCGCGAATCATGTGATTCCTGCACTTTCTCATTGGATGGCTGCACATCGTGGCTTGGCAGTACATTTAGAAACAAACAATCATGAGGTTGATTTGTTGGATGGGCGGGTTGATATCGCCCTAAGATTTGAACAGAAAAATGATGAGCATAATCTTCAGGTTGTGCCATTGATACAGATTGAGCAAATTCTGGTGGCGACACCGAGTTATATTAATCAAAGCACTATTATTTCGAGACCTGATGACCTTAAAAATCATGAGGTCTTACCTTTGACACAGCTTAAAAACCATCAGTATTACCATTTTCAACATGTAAATACTGCAGAAAAAGCCGAATTTGAACTGAAATCCCGTTTCAGTACCAATAACGGTTTGGTTGCGAAATCGATGTGCTTGCAGGGCAATGGGATTGCCAAGGTTTTATATCTTGATGCTAAAAAGGATTTGCTTAACGGTACTTTAGTTGAAGTTCTGCCTGAATGGAGACTGCCACCGATTACACTGTATGCGGTTATTCCGAAACGTGAACAACAACCTACAAAAATTCTTCGTTGTCTTGATACCTTGAAACAATATTTTAGCCAGATCTCTGGCGGACGTATGTTACAAAACGCATCATAGAATGCAGAATAATAAAAAAGCCGCTTTAGAGCGGCTTTTTTAATTTTTAGGCTAGGGCTTTATGCCAAATAAGCTTTGATCATTTTTACCAGACGTTCGATCAACTGGTCTGCCTGCTCCTGGGTAATATTCAGGGTAGGCAACAGACGAACGACATTGCCTGCAGTGACATTGATAATCATCTTGTATTCATTGCGTGCAATCGCAACCAGATCACCACATTCTTTTGGTAATTCAATCCCGATCATCAGACCGAAACCACGTACGATGACATTTTGATCTGCCAGTTTGTTGAGTAGCTGGTCAACGATATAAGCACCTTTTTCAGCCGCATTCGCGACGATATTTTCTTTTCGCATAATATCGAGAATGGTATAGACCACACGCGAACCCAGTGCTGTACCGCTATAGGTAGAACCGTGATTTCCAGCAGTTAATACACCGACGCCACGACCTTGGGTCATGACTGCACCAATCGGGAAGCCATTTCCTAAGCCTTTGGCTGTGGTCAGTACATCCGGAATAATATTGGTGTGCTGATAAGCAAAGTATTTACCGGTACGGCCATTACCAGTTTGCACTTCGTCCAGCATCATCAGCCAGTTATGCTGGTTGCAGATTTGGCGAATTTCTTCTAAATAGCTGAAACCTTGAGGTGCGGTATTCACACCGCCTTCACCCTGAATAGGCTCAATCAAAATCGCTACGATATCCGGATGATTGATTGCAGCTTCTTCAATTGCTTCGATATCACCAAAAGGTACACGAATAAAACCTTCAACCAGCGGGCCAAAACCTTCTTGCACTTTTTTATTGCCTGTAGCAGACAGGGTGGCCATGGTACGACCATGGAAAGACTGGTCAGCAACAATAATTTTTGGTGAAGCAATGCCTTGCATATGACCGAATTTACGTGCAATTTTGATTGCACCTTCATTGGATTCTGCACCACTGTTTGAGAAGAATACTTCTTCCATGCCTGCAACTTCAGCCAGTTTCTGTGCGGCAGCGGTTTGCCAAGGCACTTCAAACAGGTTGCTGGTATGAATCAGGGTCGCTGCCTGTTCAGCAATCGCTTCGGCAATAACTGGATGCGCGTGTCCCAAACCACATACGGCAATGCCGGTTAATGCATCTAAATACTCTGTACCATCTTCGGTATAAAGATATGCACCTCGTCCTCGGACAAAGCTGATCGGTTGACGGCCAAAAACAGGCATCAAATGAGACGGTTGATCAGTTTGTACCGGTGCGAGGGTAATATTATTCATGACTAACTCTTAACTGTTAGGTGGAAAGAAAAACTTATATAAGCAAAAACCCGCTCAGATTTAAAGGGTAATTGTAAATAAAATTGGAATTATTGCTTTAGACATACTGTTTTGCCTGGATTTGGGTATAATGCGAGACAGATGAGTTGAGGATTTATCAATGACTGAACAAGCACGCGATACCGAAGCGTTAATTCGTGACCAAATTGCAAAACACGCAGTACTTCTTTACATGAAAGGCACACCGCAATTTCCACAATGTGGTTTTTCTGCACGTGCAGTAGAAGCACTCAGTCAAATTGGTCGTCCGTTTGCTTATGTAAACATTCTGGAAAACCAGGACATTCGCGCGATGTTACCACAAATCGCCAACTGGCCGACATTTCCACAGCTTTGGATCAATGGTGAGTTGATCGGCGGTAGTGATATCATGCTCGACATGTTCCAAAAAGGTGAATTAAAGCCTTTAGTTGAACAGTACAGCCCGGCAGTTGATGCTTAATTTTGTATTAAATTAAGTTCAGAGCTAAAAAAGCGCTTCATTGAGAAGCGCTTTTTTTTGTCTCTATTTTGCCTGGGGCAAGGTCAGAGTTAATCCTCTGTCGCTGCATCCGGCTTTTCAACTGTCGAAGCATTAGATTCAACTTCAGTTTGTGGCTCGACGATTTGCTTCTTGTCTTTTTTCTTCTTCTTTTTTTTCTTTTTCTTCGGCACTTCGACCAGTTCGGCACCATCTTCAATCGCTTGCCAATAATCCAGCTGTGCCATCACTGCGGCATAGATTGAATTTTTGCTATAGCGACCTTTTTTATCCAAGGTACCGACAGGACGCGCCATCAGGATTTCCAGCGCCTGATCAATGGTATCAATCGCGTGAATATGGAACTGACCTTCTTCCACAGCAATGGTGACATCTTTACGCAGCATCAGATGCTGCATATTTTGACGCGGGATAATCACACCTTGTTTTCCGGTCAGACCTTGTAACTTGCAAGCATCAAAGAAACCTTCAATTTTGGCATTCACACCACCTACCGGCTGTACTTGTCCCAGCTGGTTCATGGAACCGGTAATGGCCCAGGACTGATCAATCGGTAACTGGCTGATGGCCGACAGTAAGGCAGAAAGTTCCGCAACAGTGGCACTGTCACCATCGACCTGACCATAACTTTGTTCAAAGGCCAGTGCAGCAGAGAAGTGTAAGGTCTGTTCACGACCAAAATGCGCTTTCAGGAAGGATGACATCAGTAACACGCCTTTGGCATGCAAAGAGCCACCAAGTTCCACACTGCGTTCGATATCCAGAATATCACCGCCACCTTGATACACCGAAGCAGTCAGTCGTGAAGGCAGACCAAATTCGACATCAGCATAATGAATGACGGACAAGGCATTGATTTGGCCCAGACGATGGCCGCGGGTTTCGATCAATTGGGTACCACGAGTCAGATCTTGCCAATACAGTTCACGTAAATAGCCGAGACGATATTTACGGTGATCCAGTGCGGTGTTGATATGTTTTTCTGAAACCATCTTGTCACCGGCCTGGAAGGCATGATGATGTGCTTCACGGATCAGATCGCCTAACGTCAGGGCATGTAATGACAATGAACTTTGATCCTCGGCCTGACGGCTGGAATCTGTGAGCAATGCAGCCAAAGCAGAACGGTCAAAAGGTAATAATTTATCCGATTGCACATAGTCGGCAATCAGCTGCATATAGGCCTGCTCGTTATTGTCATTACGTTGTAATGTATCGGTAAAATCGGCACGGATTTTAAAGATGCTGCCCAGTTCAGGTTCAAGCTCTAAAATTTCATAATAAATTTCAGGCTCAGCCAGCAATATAACCTTGATATTCAATGGAATCGAAGCAGGTTCGATTGAAATGCTACCGGTCAGCGTGATCATATGCTCAAGCGAGGACAGTTTTAAATGCCCCGATTTAAGTGCGCGCTTCAAGCCTTGCCATGCATACGGCTGTTCCAGCAATTGTTCTGCTTCCAGCATCAGGAAGCCGCCATTGGCCTTGTGCAAGGTACCTGGACGAATCAGGGTGAAGTCCGTGGTAATCGTACCATTTTGAGTCAGTTGTTCCACATGACCCAAAAGGTTGTAATGCGTTGGAAAATCTTCAAAGATCACTGGTGCACCACTGTTCGGCTTATGGGTAATAATTACATTTGCCTGATAACGTGCAGGAACGCGACTGAACAGTGCCGGAGTGAAATCATCTTCTTCCTGTTCCAGCACAATTTCGACATTGTTGATGATGTCTTCGGCATAGTATTTCAGGTAATGTTCCAGACTTTTCACATGTTTGAATTTCGCCAGAATCTGTTCAACTCGCGGTAAGACTACCTGTTTGGCGATATCACGGTTCAGGATCTGTACGCGATCGCGTGCATCATCTTCCAGATCACCCAGATGCAAACCCAGACGTTCCAGTTTCTTGTCCATATAGCGCATATTGGACGCCAGTTCGGCACGATCTTTATTGCTTAAGGCATTCAGATCTTCTTGAGACATTTCCTGCAATTCGTCATCAATCAGATGCACAGGAACAAAACAGTGCTCATCATGTCGCGAGATTAGCTTCAGATCCAGTTCTGCGCCTTCTTTGGTCAGTTCGATCAGTGCCTGCTGCTGCTCATCCCCGGTTTCCTGGCGAATCATTTCAATGCGGTTGTGATAGGTCTCTGCAGTAAAACGGCGCTCAAGCTGCTTGAGGATCGTTTGCCAGCTTTGATTCAACATGGCTTGGAATTTTGGGCCCTGACCTGAGGGCAGTTCTAGCGCAATCGGCTGACGCTGGTTCTGAAAGTTATTGACGTACACCCAGTCATTCGGGGTTTCCATAGTTTTGGCGTGCTGTTGCAGCAAACGCTTCACCATGGTGCGTTTACCGAGACCTGCGGTACCGACAGCAAAAATGTTATAGCCGGAATAAGGCAGGGCAATCCCGGCCTCAACTGAGGCGCGTGCGCGATCTTGGCCCAAAAAGTTATTCAGGGGCTTGATCCGTTTGGTTGACGCAGGAATTTTTTCTAAGTTTGGAATGTGCGTCAGCTGGGTGGATGTTAACCGGGTATGGTCCAGAGTATTTTTAATTTCGCTTTGTTCAAATGCAGAGATAAGTAAATCTGAGCGGATTTTTTGTGGAGTTGTGCTGGTGTTGCTGGCAATAGAAGAATTAATTTGATCGAGTCTCTGGGTCACTGTTGAAAATCCAAAACGAAATATTACGTTGATGAGAGTTAAGGTATACAGATTTACTTGAAAAATTCAAGCCAACATGTCGCTTTTGCCAGAAAATAAAAAACCGGAAATGTGATAAATATATAAATCTTGTTGAAAGATACGCTATTACAGGATTGAATAGCAGCAATTGGTTTTTCTGCGGAAAATAATAAAGCAATGACAACACAAACGACGGGTTGGAAATCCGCATTTACAGCATTTTTAGATCGACGTGCATTGATCATGCTGTTCTTGGGATTTTCGGCTGGTGTGCCGATTCTTCTGATTTTTTCCAGTCTGTCTTTATGGTTAGGTGAGGCCGGAATCAGCAAAAGTGCAGTAACTTTCTTTAGCTGGGCCGCATTGGGCTATTCATTTAAATTCGTCTGGGCACCGCTCATTGATGAACTTCCTGTCCCATTTCTGACCAAGGCTCTGGGACGTCGTCGTGCCTGGTTGCTGATTGCGCAGATTCTGATTGTCTGTGCCATTTCCATTATGGCCTTTTCTGATCCGGCTTTGGGTGCCACACATTTACAGCAAATGGCGCTCGGTGCAGTCCTGCTTGGTTTCTCCGCAGCAACGCAGGATATTGTGATTGATGCCTACCGGATTGAGCTGGCGGAAACCCAGATGCAGACCGTATTGGCTTCCACCTATAATGCAGGTTACCGGATCGGGATGATTGTGGCCGGTGCTGGTGCCTTGTTTCTGGCGGCCTATTTGGGAACTGCGAAAGGCAACTATATCTATGATGCCTGGAAATGGACCTATCTGGCGATGGCTGCTGTCATGCTGGTCGGTATTATCACCACACTGTCCATTCGGGAGCCGCAGGTTGACCGTGTGCGAAAACACTATGTGCGCAGTGATTATTTCCGTTTAGTCGCCGTATTTTTTGTGGCGGTGATCAGTTTTGTCTTGAGCTATATCTATTCGGGCAATCTGGTGGCCAGCATCACCGAACAATTCGCCATTCAAGATACCTTTGCCTTGTTCTGTTTTGAAGCTTTGCGCTTTGTTGGCTCGGGTGCAGTGGCCTTTGCGATTGGTGCAAGCTTGGTAAAAATGGGTGCGGTTAACAAGCAAATGGCCTATGAAACCTGGGTCAATCCGGTTGCAGATTTCTTTAAACGTTATGGCTTGAAACTGGCATTGGTGTTGTTATTGCTGATCGGTTTTTATCGGGTTTCCGATATTATTGCCGGCGTCATTTCCAATGTGTTCTATCAGGACCTGAATTTCAGTAAAGAACAGATTGCCGAGGCCGTTAAAGTCTATGGGGTGATTTTCTCTTTAGTCGGTGGTTTCCTTGGCGGGCTCTTGGCCCAGAAGATGAACATCATGAAACTGATGTTTGTCGGTGCCGTACTGGCCTGTTCTACCAACCTGATTTTTATCGGCCTGGTCAAGTCTGGTGAAAAACTGGCAGCTGTGGAAGTTAAAGCCGGTAATCAGGTTTATCAGGCAGAGACCGATGAAGTGGGTTACTGGAAGCTAGATGTACCGAGTGCAGTGCTGGCGCAGAGTAAACAGTTGCAAGTCTCAGCCGCTTATCTTAATACAGATAATACCAATCAAGCGCCTGTGCAGGTCAATATGCCATATTTGACCGCACAACAGGGCAGCACCCAGTTACAGATCCTGCCGATCACCAGTGACAATACCATCACTGTAGCTGAACAGGAGAAGACCATTGTGGTGCGCGGCCAGTATGTAGGGGAAGCACTACAAGAGAATCAAATAATTGTTTTGCAAATCAATGATCAGAATATTGAGGCAAAACTCGAAAGTGAAGGCGTATTTACTGCAGCGATTCCTGCACAGCAACTGATTCAGTCACCTGCACATATTATCAGTGCAGTTTTGATGCAAGATGATCAGGCACTTCAGCAAACCACCCATGTTTATCAGGTCAATGATCAGCTGAGCAATACCCAGAATCTGGATGTCGATATTCAGCCCTTGGCAGTGGTGGATAGCAACAGTTCAGATACGGTCGAAGTCAGTGGCAAGGTGATTAAACCTTATAGCGACAAGTGGCTTTATTTTGCCATTATTGTCGATAATCTGGCCGCCGGGCTGGCTGGTGCTGCGTTTATTGCATTCTTGTCGAGCTTGACCAGTGTGTCATTTACCGCTGTTCAATATGCGATTTTTAGCTCACTCATGACCCTGACGCCTAAGATTTTAGGTGGATATTCGGGTACTATAGTCACCAATATCGGTTATCCGAATTTCTTCCTGATGACTACTCTGATTGGGATTCCGATCCTGATTCTGGTGGTCTGGGTCGCAAAACTGCTCGGTGAACACCAACAACAATCTGTACAGAAGGATGATTAATATGCGCATGCTACATACCATGTTACGTGTAGGCAATTTAGAACAATCTCTCAAGTTCTATACTGAAGTACTTGGCATGACTTTGCTTCGTAAGCGTGATTACGAAGAGGGCCGTTTTACCCTGGCTTTTGTCGGTTATGGCGATGAAGAGAATCACACCGTACTGGAATTGACCCATAACTGGGATACAGACAGCTATGAACTGGGCAATGCTTATGGTCATATCGCGATTGCAGTTGATGATGCTTACAAGGCTTGCGAAGAGATTAAAGCGCGTGGCGGTAATGTGGTGCGTGAAGCTGGCCCAATGAAAGGTGGCGTGACTGTAATTGCATTTGTAGAAGATCCAGATGGCTACAAGATCGAGCTGATCCAGCAAGACAACAATGCACGTAATAACTAAGTGTGACGTAGCGAGATATATGAAATGCATTCATGTATAGATGAAAATATTACATCAATCTGAGTGCATAGCATGGGCCCGGCATCTGTTAAGATAGCCGGGCATTTTTATATCAAACAATAAAATCTGAGGGATTATAGGGATATGCTTAAGTTCTTGGCATTGGATCGGTTTACGATACTGTTGTTTGTGATGGTTTTGCTGGCCAGTGTGCTGCCAGTTTCGGGGCAGGCGGCTGAAGTCTTTGGCTGGGTGACGACAGGAGCGATTGCCATCCTGTTTTTCCTGCACGGCGCCAAACTGTCTCGTGAAGCTGTGGTGCAAGGCATTATGCACTGGAAATTGCATACTTTAGTTTTTGCGCTAACTTTTGCCCTGTTTCCGATTCTCGGGCTTTTGGCCAAGCCGATTTTATTACCCATGCTCGGACAGGAACTATATTGGGGTTTCCTGTTTATGTGTTTCCTGCCATCCACCGTGCAGTCCTCGATCGCCTTTACTTCAGTGGCTCATGGCAATGTCGCCGGGGCGGTATGTAGTGCCTCTTTTTCCAATCTGATCGGTATGTTTATTACTCCATTATTGGTCGCATTTTTTATTCTCGGTCAATCTGATCATGGTTTTGATCCGACTTCATCGATTATCCAGATTACACTGCTGCTCTTGGTGCCGTTTATTTCAGGACAGATTCTGCGTCCCTGGATCTATCCGCAAATGATGAAAATGCCAAAAATCGTCAAGGTCTTCGATCAAGGCTCGATTTTACTGGTGGTGTATGGCGCTTTTAGTAGCGCCGTAGTGGCCGGGCTGTGGAATGAAGTGAGCCTGAGTACCTTGTTGCTGCTATTGCTGGCTTGCTCGGTGTTACTCACCATTGTGATGCTGTTATCACTTTATATTCCACGCTGGCTGGGCTTTAGCCGCGCTGACCAGAAAACGGCATTCTTTTGTGGTTCCAAGAAAACCCTGGCCAGTGGAGTGCCGATGGCGCAAATTTTATTTATTGGCCAGCCGCTGGGCATGATTGTCCTGCCGATCATGATTTTTCATCAGATTCAATTAATGGTCTGCGGGATTATTGCCAATCTGTGGGCCAAAGAGACTGGGTCAGAAGCTGAAGAATAATTCGCATATTAAATTCGTTTCACGTATAATAATGCCCACTTGTTGTGCTTAGCTCTGACGGTATCCGTCTCGGTGGGCCAAAAGAATGGTCTGTTGTGGTGTTGATCTGCATGAACGATGTTCCTGCTTCCTCAGTTGAGAGTGATCAATAGCGATGACAGCTAAACCTTCTTGAATCTAATGGAGTAATCGACGATGCGCGCCGATATTCACCCAAAATATGAAACTTTAGTTGCTACTTGTTCATGTGGTAACGTAATCGAAACTCGTTCAGCTCTTGGTAAAGAAACTCTTTATCTAGACGTATGTTCAGCTTGCCACCCATTCTACACTGGTAAGCAAAAGAACGTTGACACTGGCGGTCGTATCGACAAGTTCAAACAACGTTTTGCTGGTATGTCACGTTCTGTTAAACGTTAATATCCAAAATGAAAAAACGGGCTTTAAGCCCGTTTTTTTGTGCCTGCAATTCAGAAGATGATCATGCCACTTTCTAAGTTGCAGGTTTGTAGCAGCACTTAATGCTCTTGCACATCAATCAAATGATCGAGTTTTTTCTGGAAATAATTCCCCTGAATAAAGCGGGCATCCACGTTCCAGGCATTGGCGAACAATGTCATATCATTTAATTCACGGATCAGAATATTGAGTGGCTTGATTTCATTATAGCTGGTGATTTTTTCCTGTAACTGCTCAATCTCGGTATCTTTATTGAGCATATTGGTTAAGCTCGAATGTAAGCTGACACCATCCAGTTCCAGTTCGCGCAGTAAATTTTGACTGTACATGGATTGACCAAAATCACGCAGTGCAATCAGTGCGCCATGTTCATACAGCACGCGTAGATATTTTTGTGCATCTTGTTGATTCAGTAAAATATCTTCTTCTGAGAATTGCAAGATTAGCGGATGCTTCACTTTACTGCGAATAATCGTAATCAGCTTGGAAATAAATTCCGGGAAGGTGCGGTCTTTAAATAGTACGGCACGGTTCAAATTGACAATTAAGCTTGCATCAGGATACTGGGTAATAAAGTTGTGTAGCTGTTTACTGGCTTCAACCAGAATCCAGCGATCCAGTTTAATGGACAGTTCATCATCTTCATGAAGTTCTAAAAGGCTAGAAATATCCTGCCATTTATTCTCAAAAATAAAGCCACTGGTCACTTCATAGGTATATAAACGCGTATCTTCTTTATCATAGAGTTGTTGATATTTTAAATGAATCTCACCACGTTCTAGACATTCACTTAAGGCTTTCAAAATAGAAGGTGTAGCGCTAGGAATAGACGTGACTGCTGGACTGACGGCTGCCAATGTTGGGCTGGCAACTGGTGTTTCAGCAACACTGAAATCTATACTCGGCATTTCTACCGCAACCGGACTGCTCAGTGACGCAGGAATATCGAGTTTAAATTCAGCTACAGCTTCTGCTTGAGGTAAAGATGTAGAGAATGCCTGTCCAATCAGCGTATTGCAGTGCATTTCATCCTGCAGGCCCTGTTCAAGCATGACATAGCCCAAGCGCAAATTTAGAGGGAAGGTTTTTTGTCCCACTGTAATGAGTTGCGGTTTGCTTAAGGCATTTAAACTGATCAGTTTGGATTCAAGAATTGCTTTGGAATCTGCCTGTAACATACCTACAACAACATCATATTCCAGTTTAAACAGGGAAATATGGGTCTGTTCCATGAGGAACTCTTTGACTGCTTCAAAGTAGCCACTAAAAGTAGTCCAGTCAGACTGCAGAAGCTCAGGATCATAAGCGCTAAGAGAGAAAGTCACCAAGGCATTTACTGGTGCAGGCTGCTTATTGAGTTCACGCTTAAGTGAATGAAAAACGCTTGGTTTTCCAGGAGTCTTATTGGAGGAAACCGTTTGAGATTGGGTATCAATGCTAATTTGTACCGCATCTTCTTCAGCAGTGGAAGGCAAGAATTCCAGTTTTAATGGGTTAGATGCGGATACATGCGGATTCAGAGACTGAATCTCGACTCGACCTAAATCAAACTGACCCTGAGAAATCTTTTTGAAACGGGTTTTAAAATCATTCAAATCTGAAGGCTGGAGCAGATCCAGAAGCGGTAGGCCAATGATTTCGTCTTCATTTTGCAAGCCAAACAGTTTCAGGTAGTCCGCATTGGCCTGAATATGAATCCCTTCCTGAATGGTGGCAACAGCACGGTTGCTGTCGTCTACTAAAGATTGTGCCTGAATTTGTGCTGTTTCCAGCTCAGTCATTAAATGTTGCTGAGATTGTGACAAACGGCTAAATGACAATGCTCGGACCAGTCCCACATAAAAGCGTTCCAAGTAGTCGAAGTTGAGAATGTCATATACCCCTTTACGGATATATTGCGCATACTGTTCAGCCTGATAATCATCCGGTTTAAGCAAAATCATCGGAAGGTCAGGTTGCTGCGAAAGACGCACGATCCCTAAGGCCTGTTCGTATTTCAGATCGTAGGCACGCCCAAAAATAAGCAGATCCCATTTGAAATTCAGCTGTTTTTCAAAAGACTGCAGATCATCCAGCAGCACAGCATCGACCTGATAATCATGACTGGTCAGAAGATCACGGATTTGGTTATATCTAATTTGATTATCATCAATAATCAGTAAACGTGTTTCAGTACGTTTTAACTTTTTAGACAATAATGGATTTCTCACTTCAATGCTTCCCATAAATCATGATTTCTGCTTTCATTCATGTGCTGATCGATAAAGTTTTCGATCATCTCTTCTTCCTGATCATTGAGTAATTCATAATCAAAACGGATGAAACTCTGCGTAATCAGTTGTGCTTTGGTCAGATAGATTTTGATTTCTTCCTGACCAAGACGTAAATGAATGGTTTGTTTTTCCCTAAACATCTGTGAACCAGAGACAATCAGGCTGGTCGAGACCTGATCCAGTTGCGTCATTTTCACCAACAGGGCAGGCTGATAGTTGACATGATGACGTTCGGTACGGGTATAAGCTGCACAAGGAAAGAGCTCTTGTGCCAAAATTTCCAGCCCGATTTCTAGGCTCTTATCCGTTGACTGCTTGATCCAGCGAATCACACCGCCACGCCACTGACTCTGGGTTTTTTCCTGAACCAGAATGAATTCACCGGTTTTCAGGTTAGCCGGGGTAATACCAGTCCATTTAATCCGGTAACCATTGACACTGATATCCAGAACTTCAGCGCTATGGATCTGTTTGGTTTCTCGATCGAGCGCCTTGATGCTGCTAAAACTACTTGGAATGGCGTTTTCCATCGAGCTGACAAAACTGCTTTCGCTCTGGAAATTATAATTGGCATCGAGTTCCAGGGTTTCATTGAAGTTTTTACCTTTAGACAGGTAAAAATGCGCCACGCTCAAGCCAAAGCAGATATTGATCTGTGCTGAATATTCATAACGTTCATGACGACGCTCGACATTGTTCGAGAGCAGATTGTAGATATGAAAATGCAGTGCAGGGGTCAGGAACAGTTTTTCATTCCGCGACAGATACTGCGCATTTTTGCTTTGAGTACCTGTTAAATGATCCATCAGGTTCTGAGTGGAAATATAGAAGCTCGGCTGAAACTGTGGCTCTTGATGGGAATTAAAGATTGGCGGATGATCTTTGCTGGCATCGACCACATAACGGGACAGCGTGGTTTCCTTCGGCAGGATCTGTACCAGTTTGGCCCAGTCAAAACTGCATAGATACAGGCCCTGAATTTCTGCAGGCCGGATCTGATGAGTATTGAAGATATCCAGTAAAATCAGCTGTGCATAGGCATGTGCAATGTTCTGGATATCATGCTGGGTGCCTAATACCTGATTGATATTGCTTTGATAGAAATTGTTGTCTATTGCACATTCAAGCAGTTGATGGGCAGCCAGCCATTGTCCCAGACCCGGCGTGCTATACAGCATATGTTGTTGATATAACAGAAGTGTGAGTTGTTGCAGGGCATAATAAATCGATACCATCCGGGCAGTTTGAATGCTCTTCTTTTTGCCTAGAGAAAATAGCGAAAACTTCTGATGCGTCAGCTGATGATTACAGCGTTTGACGATATCGATATAAATTTTGGCAAAATGACTGCGCAGCAGCATGGCCAGTTCAATGATCTGGTCATTCCGGTCGGAAGTGATCAGGCCCTGATTGACGAAATGCTTTTCCAGACTGGTCAGGACATTTTCAAGGGTGGGATGCAAGACCTGAATCAGGTCAAAGCGCAGGGTTTCTGGACATTTCAGCTCGGAAACTTCCAATAAGGCATTAAACAGGGATTTGGAGGAATTCCCCAGCTGTAGAATCGAAATCCCCGCAACCCATTCCTGCAAAGCCTTGGCAGTGGTTGGACAAAAGCTCAACTGCTCTCGTTTAAGTTCCGTCGGTGTCTGAAAAATGTCTGAAGTATGCGTGCTCATCTTTATTATTTAACTCAAAAATGTTGAAACCCCAAAAAGCGGTGTCTTATTCTTCTCGCCCGCTATTTCTCGAACCAGTTTAGGAACCAAATACCCCGGAAGGTTCGCTAAAACTTCTGTATAAATCTCATTAATATGGTCAGGCGCTAAATCAAAATGATGCGCACCTTTTACTTTATCAAGTACATGTAAATAATAAGGCATGACCCCGGCATCAAACAAGCGATAGCTTAAATCCACTAAAACCTGAGCAGAATCATTTACCCCGTTTAATAAAACCGCCTGATTCAGAACAGTGATCTGCTGTTGAACCAGTTGGTTTAAACGCTTGCAAGTGAAGTCATCCAGCTCCGATGCATGGTTTGAGTGTACCACCAGAATAATACGTAGCCTACTGTTTTTTAACATGCTAAGTAGCTCTTCGTCGACTCGGTTGGGGATCACAATAGGAACTCGTGAATGTATTCTTAAGAATTTGAGATGTGGTACTGATTCTAGTCGTTCAATCCAGGTTTTTAATTTCCGGTTCGATAAGGTCAGTGGATCACCGCCGCTCAGAATCACTTCATTAATATCGGGTTGGCTTTCCAGATATTGCTTGATATTTATCCAGTCTTCATTTTTAGGCAGATTTTCCTGATAGGGGAAATGCCGGCGGAAACAATAACGGCAATGTACAGCACAGGCACCAGTCAGTGTCAGCAAGAAACGGGATTTATATTTGTGCAGTACGCCGGGTTGCTGATTGGCCTGTTCTTCGCCCAAGGGGTCGGTAACAAATCCTGGATGTTCTTCCAGTTCCAGATGATGGGGCAGCACTTGTAAAAGCAATGGGTCTAAAGGGTTTCCGGTCTGCATTTTGCCCACAAAAGCACGTGGTACCCGCAGTTTAAACTGTTCAGAAGCTAAAATGGCGCCTGAGAGAAGCTGTTCAGGTGCGAGTTGCAGCACTTCAAGCAGTTCGCGTGGATCAGTGATCAGGTCGCTGAGCTGTGATTGCCAGTTTTGTTCTTGATATAAATAGTTCGTCATGCCGGAAGATTAACAATAATAAGTGAGAGGACAAAGCCTGATGGGCACAGTTTAACAGTTTGTGCGGAAGCGCAATAATCCACTGCGCTATAAAATAAAGAGTGATTAAGCTATGCTGATCTTCGTGCTCGCCTGATGGTATTTTAACGTTGAGCAAGACATGAATAAACAAAGGATTTTCATGTCTGATTGTAACTTAAACAGCCTGAGTGGGTGAAAGCGGATTTTTTCATTGCGGCAAAGTGTATTGCTCATTTAGAATACGCAACATCAAATGAATGTGCATGTGGCAACTCAATGTTCGTGTCAGACTTGCTAAATGACATCGCAACAGCCCATAGCATCAATAGATTAAAGTTAGTAAGTTTGGAGTGCGCCAGTCATGGCCTATTATTCTACGAATGATTTCAAGTCAGGCCTTAAGGTTATGCTTGATGGCAACCCATGTTCAATCATGGAAAACGAATACGTAAAACCAGGTAAAGGCCAAGCTTTTAACCGCGTAAAATTACGTAACCTTAAATCAGGTAAAGTTCTGGAAAAAACTTTCAAATCAGGCGAGAACCTAGAAGCGGCTGATATCGTTGAAGTAGAAATGGAATACTTGTACAACGATGGCGAAATGTGGAACTTCATGGATCCTGTTACCTTTGAACAGATCGCAGCTGATAAAACAGCAATGAGCGATGCTGCAAAATGGTTAAAAGACGATTCAAATGAAAAATGTACCATCATGTTGTTCAATGGCGTGCCTTTAAACGTGACTCCACCGAACTTCGTCGTACTTAAAATCGTTGAAACTGATCCAGGTGTTCGTGGTGATACTTCTGGCGGTGGCGGTAAGCCAGCGAAACTTGAAACAGGTGCTGTGGTACGTGTTCCATTATTCGTACAGCAAGAAGAAAGCGTTCGTGTAGATACCCGTACTGGTGACTATTTAGAACGTGCATAATGGTTTGAAAATAGACTATTATCGAGAGGGATGATTTAAATCATCCCTTTTTTTATGCCAAAGTCTTAGAGGAAAAGCAAAAGAACAGGCGTAAAGTCGCAAGGGAAAACAGCAGTACCTCGAACAACAACAATCACGCTGATTTGTATGCATCACAATATGAGGGATTGAATGGAAACTTTACAAAAGAAGTCGACGCTGACTTCGAAAATGATTTGGCTTCTGGTAGCCATTGTGGGTGCAGTCTCTTTTGGAGTTCTAGCACTGAGTCGGGGTGAGCATGTCAATGCAGTCTGGCTGGTACTTGCCGCCGCCTGTGTCTATAGCATTGCTTACCGTTTCTACAGTTTGTTTATCGCCACCAAAGTATTTGAGCTGAATGAACGCCGTTTAACGCCTGCGCATCGTCTGGCCGATGGTCTGGACTATGTGCCGACCAACAAAAGCGTTCTGTTTGGCCATCACTTTGCAGCGATTGCCGGTGCAGGTCCTTTAGTCGGTCCGATCTTGGCAGCACAAATGGGCTATTTACCCGGTACGATCTGGCTGTTAGTCGGTGTGGTGCTTGCCGGTGCAGTCCAGGATTTTCTGGTACTGTTTATTTCCACCCGTCGTGACGGTCGATCACTCGGTGAGATGGCCAAGCAGGAACTCGGAACCTTTGCCGGTATTATCGTGATGCTCGGTGCCTTGGGCGTGATGATCATCATTCTGGCAGTATTGGCGCTAGTCGTTGTTAAAGCACTGACTAACAGTCCATGGGGTGTATTCAGTATTGCAGCCACCATTCCGATTGCGATCTTTATGGGCATCTACATGCGTTTTATCCGCCCGGGTAAAATTGCTGAAGTCTCGATTATTGGTTTTGTCTTGATGATGCTGGGCATTATCTACGGTGAAAACATCGCACAACATCCATATTGGGGTCCGTTCTTTACGCTTTCTGGCACTGAACTCACTTGGGCACTGATCATTTATGGTTTCATTGCATCGGTACTGCCAGTCTGGCTATTGCTTGCTCCACGTGATTATCTGTCGACCTTCCTGAAAATTGGCGTGATTGCAGGTTTGGCCGTGGGTATCCTGTTTGCCATGCCTGAAATGAAACTGCCAGCGATTACCAAATTCATTGATGGGACTGGTCCTGTATTCGCAGGTTCTATGTTCCCATTCCTGTTCATTACTATTGCGTGTGGTGCGATTTCCGGTTTCCATGCCTTGGTTTCTTCAGGGACGACACCGAAACTGGTCAACAACGAACGCGATATCCGTATGATCGGTTATGGCGGTATGTTGATGGAATCTTTTGTAGCGATCATGGCTTTGATCTGTGCTGCAATTCTGGATCCAGGAATTTATTTTGCGATTAACTCACCAGCAGCCTTGCTCGGTACTACCGCAGAAAGCGCAGCAGAAGCAGTGCGAACCCTTGGTTTTGTGGTAACCCCTGAAGCCTTGAATTTACTGGCACAGGAAGTGGGTGAGAACTCGATTCTGTCGCGTACTGGTGGTGCGCCAACTTTTGCAATTGGTATGGCGCATATCATCACCGAAATTTTCAACAGTCGTGAAATGATGGCGTTCTGGTATCACTTTGCGATTTTGTTTGAAGCACTATTCATCCTGACTGCTGTAGATGCGGGTACGCGTGCCTGTCGTTTCATGGTGCAGGATACTGTCGGTATTGTGATTCCAGCAGTAAAACAATCACATAATTTCTTCGGAAACCTGTTGGGTACTGCGGTTGCAGTGGCAGGCTGGGGCTTCTTCGTCTATCAGGGCGTAGTCGATCCACTCGGCGGGATTAACAGTTTATGGCCGCTGTTTGGTATTGGTAACCAGATTTTGGCTGCGATGGCGCTCATTCTTGGTACTGTCATTCTGTTCAAGATGAAAAAACAGAAATATGTGTGGGTGACAATTATCCCGACAGTGTTCCTGTTCATCACTTCCATGACAGCAGGCTGGCAAAAGATTTTCCACGAAAATCCAAAGATTGGTTTCTTGGCGCAGGCAGATCGTTTCAACACGGCGATTGCCAATAATGAAATCCTAGCGCCAGCGAAAACTGTGGCAGAAATGCAGACGGTAGCGATGTCGAACCAGATTAATGCTGCACTCTGTGCTTTTTTTATGATTGTAGCCTTTGTCATGTTGTTTGCTGCAATTCGCGTTATCCGTCGTGCATTGGCAAATCCTGAGCCATCTGTACATGAAGCAGAAGCGATTTATCGCGATCCTGAAGAGATTCAGCCAGCGAAAGGTCATTAAGGGGAATATTATGAATCTGAAGTTTGCCAAAAGCGGGAAAACGATGATTTATAAAATCATCAAGATGACCGTAATGTCACAAAAGGATTTAATACTGAATCCGAAAAACTGGTCGCGGATTGCGACCTTGTGGCAACGTTTGCAGCAAAGTTTCCGTCTGATGGTCGGTGTACCTGATTACCAGACCTATGTGGAGCATATGCGCAAGCATCATCCCGATCTGGAAGCCATGGACCCGAAAACATTTTATCGTCACTGTGTGGATTCCCGTTATCCATCTGCGGGCGGTGATATGAAGAAGTGTCCGTGTTAATCATTAATTCATAGCAAGCGCCTTTCGGGGCGCTTTTTTTTATCGTTAAAAATTAATATGAGGAATAGACGATCGCGTTAAATCTGAGGTCATTGATTGAGCTAGCGTAGAAAAGTTTTATTATAAAAATCCATGAAATCGCTTAAGTCTCTATACCTTTTAAGTATGATTCTTTTCAAATAGATGGATGAGCTCAGATTGGTATTTTGAGATTTGAGCGAAAAGAAAAATGATCTCTATTTGTGTCGATCATTTTATTTGTTTTCTGCGCTTCTTACTTCTTTTCAACCTGATCATTTTGACTCTTCTATTATTTAAATCCTCGCCATTTTCTAATCAGTATTTTTATTCAGTTACACAGACAGATGATTGATCTTTTGGGAAAATTTAAATTTCAGTGTATGTTAATCTTAGGCCATGTTTTATTAAGGAAATTATTGTGATCTGGGGCATGAAACAAAAGGAAAATAACGACATTGCACACATCAATACTGTGCTTGAACAAAAAATTGCAAGTTATGCACCCAAGATCCAGCGTTTTTTTGAAGAAGTTAATGCCATTGTGTTGGATAAGCAGGCCCAGACCACACTGGCACTCTGTTGTTTGATTGCAGGCGGACATGTCTTATTTGAAGATTTACCCGGATTGGGTAAAACTACATTAGCCAGCAGTCTGGCACATCTGGCTGGGTTAAAGTTCCAGCGGATCCAATTTACCAATGACATGCTGGCCAGTGATGTCATCGGTATTAACATGTTTAACCAGAAAGAACATCAGTTCGAGTTTAAACAAGGCCCGATTTTTACTCAGATTTTACTGGCAGATGAAATCAACCGTTGTAGTCCCAAAACCCAAAGTGCCTTACTCGAAGCCATGGAAGAAGGCTATGCCACCATTGATGGCGTACGCTATGCCTTACCGAAACCTTTCTGGGTGATTGCGACACAAAACCCGCTATTCCAAAGTGGTACTTACGCTTTGCCGGAATCCCAGCTAGACCGTTTCCTGATGCGTTTATCTTTGGGGTATCCATCACGCCATGCAGAAAAACTGTTATTACAGCAGGAATCCCGTTTTGCCCTGATTGCAAGTCTGGCGCATATTTTTACCGAAGATGAAATTCTGGATCTGCAAAGTCTGACGCATCAGATATTTATCAGTGAAGCGATTCAGGAATATTTGCTTGATCTGGCAGAAGAAACCCGTAAAAGCCGTCATGGACTTTCTACGCGTGGCCTTCTGGCCTTGAAGCGCGCAGCACAAGCGTATGCTTTGATTCAGCAACGTGCTTTTGTCACACCAGATGATGTGCAGGCTGTATTTGTCGCGGTGACTTCGCATCGTCTGGGGTTAAGTGAGGCAGAAGCCTTTAATGTGATGCAACAGGTTGCGGTCAGCTAAAGGAGTCCTCTCTTGGATAAAACCTGGCAAAAATGGCTGGCCAAGCGCTTTCAATTCTCACAGCAGAAACAGCTCTCGCAGAAAGATGTCTTGGTATTTATTTATCAGCAGGGCTATCTGTATCTGGTGTTGATCTTCATCACCTTTGTGGCCGGGGTGAACTATGCCAATAACCTGATTTTAGGTTTCTGCTTTTTAATCAGTGCGGTGCTGTGTATCAGTTTTTATCTGACTTTTAAGCAATTGCATGACCTGAAAATTGAATTAATTGCAGATGATATTGGTCAGGTAGGAAATAGCCTGAATCTACATTTTTATTTTCAACAGCAGCAGCTTCGTCCGCGATATGTATATATCAAGGCAGGAGATCAGATAGCAAAATTTTATCTGAATGCAGCAAAGCAGCAATTTATTCTGCCATTTTATGCAGAGCAACGTGGCAAGTTTGATTATCCGGTGATTCAGATTTATTCGGTTTATCCCTTTGGGTTAGTTCG
Organism: Acinetobacter lwoffii; assembly: GCF_024129855.1. Taxonomy (GTDB): domain Bacteria; phylum Pseudomonadota; class Gammaproteobacteria; order Pseudomonadales; family Moraxellaceae; genus Acinetobacter; species Acinetobacter lwoffii_L. The sequence goes on along the minus strand of NZ_JAMXXC010000008.1, from coordinate 98,833 downwards.
AGCCTGGACCTATCTTTATCATCAGCATTCGGCCTGGGTCGCGCCTAAAGCTGAAGTTTTTAGCACAGAAAATAAATATCACTTTAACCGTTTTGAACCGGATATGGATGAGTTTCGTGAATTGCGCAATTACCAGTCAGGCGATTCCTTGCAGGCGGTGTCCTGGAAGCAGTTTGCGCGTGGACAAGGCTTGTATGTCAAAGTCTTTGAGCAATATCAGGATGAACACAGTATCGAGATTCATTATGCACATATGCCGAGCCAGTCACATGAAGAAAAACTTGAATTTGTGATGGGTCTGGTCGAGCAATGCGAGCAGCAGCAATGTGCGTACAGTCTGCATTTGCCACAGGCCGAATTGCCTCAGGGCGCAGGTGAAGAACAACTGCGGAAAGCCAAACAATTGTTGGCGCAGGCTTAAGGCGGATAAATTCATGATCAATGCAAAAATCCGTACCTCAATTGTGCTGACTTTGGGCCTGATTCTCATCGCCCAGATGGCATTTATTCCGGTTCTACTCAGTATTATTTTTGCCATTAGTATTGTGTGTATCTGGATTTTCCTGAAACGTCAGCAGCCATTTCCTAAAACGGGCACTTTCCTGCTGACGGCTTTGGCACTCGGCAGTATTTATTTGAGCCATCAGAGTTTTATTGGTGTTGAGGCTGGTGTAGCCGTTCTATCTACTTTTTTATTTGCCAAATCACTGGAAAGTAAAAATAAACGTGACCTGATTATTCTGTTTAATTTTGCCCTGTTTGTTGCTGCCAGTTCATTCCTATATAGCCAATCTTTTGGGATGGCGATCGTGATTGTGCTGTGTTTAATCAGCTGTCTGATTGGCATGTACCGGATTCAGACCAGTGAGTTTGAACAGGAGCAGACTACTCAGCGCGCAGCATTGCAACAGGATGCCAAGCATGTGGGCAAGTTTATCTTGTACGCCGTTCCATTTTTCATTTTGCTATTTATTTTCTTTCCGCGCTTGCCGCCACTTTGGCATATTCCCATTCCTGAAAATAAGGGCGTGACCGGCATTGGCGATAGTATGTCACCTGGGGATATTGCTGAATTATCCCAATCCAGTGCCCTTGCTTTCCGGATTATTGGTGATATCAGCAAGCTTCCGCCACGCTCAGAACTCTATTGGCGAGCCTTGGTGCTAGATGAATATGATGGGCAACGCTGGACCAGCAGTTTCGTCAATCAGCAGCCTTTAATGCGACAACCGATGGATACTTCACCCGTACCTACAGGCTGGAACTACCAATATCTGGCTGCGGATCCTTCGGTGTTCTGGATCATGGGGTTGGAAAAATCGATACCTGTGGAACGCCGTTATTATAACCGTCAGGATTTGAGCATTGTGCCGAGACGGCTCACGCAACGTGTTGAACCGATTTCGTTACAATGGATCGGAACGGGATATGACCCTCAGGCTTTGCCAACGCAATATATCGAAAGAACGAATACTCAGGTGCAGCGCCGACTTGACCCGAGAGCGCAACAATTAGCACAACGTCTATATGCGCAAAGTGCGGAAGATCCTCAGCGTTATGTGCAGCAAGTCTTGAACTGGTATCAGCAGAATAACTTTGTTTATACCTTGAAGCCGGGTCAATTGGGGCAAAACAGGATTGATGAATTCCTGTTTAATTCCCGGCAAGGCTTTTGTGAACACTATGCCTCGAGTTTCGTGATGCTGATGCGTTATGTCGGGATTCCTGCACGGGTCGTCACCGGCTATCAGGGTGGGGAGTTGGCACCAGATCGTATGAGCTGGGAAGTCCGACAAATGGATGCTCATGCCTGGACAGAAGTCTGGATTGACCAGAGATGGCAACGCTTTGATCCAACCGCGATGATCGCTCCACAGCGTATAGATGATGGCATGCAAAATCTGCTTTCTCAGGATGCATGGGTATCGGCAAATCAGTCGACCTGGAACTCGCAGCATAATCTATGGGTCACCAAACTACGCGTTTGGAGCGATTATGCCAGCTACCAATGGCAAAGTAAGGTGGTGGGTTATAATGCAGAATCACAACAAAACTGGTTATCAAAATTAGGCCTCGGTTCAGTTTATTCGAGTGTCATAATTTTACTGGGCAGTATTGCGCTATTGATTTTGGCCTATATCTTTAGAATTTATCTAAAAGCCCGACAGGCGCAACCCCCATTTGATTGTGCGATTCAACAGCTGAATCAATCTTTAGCTGACGATCTCAAAAAGCTGCCTGCTGAAACTTTTCATCACTGGATGCAGCGTTTATCCCAACAGGTTCAGGTTGAAAATCAAGCTATATTTATTCAAGCCATCCAGATCTTTGAAAAAAATCTTTATTCGGGAACCTCAATAACTGAGCAAGAATTGAAAAAATTCAAGGATTTGCTTAAAACTTGCGCGGATGTTTTAAAAACTAAATGAAAAGGCTTGTCTTAATGAGAAAAAATTTATAATATGCCAAGCATTCTAGGTGTATAGCTCAGTTGGTTAGAGCGCTACGTTGACATCGTAGAGGTCTCCAGTTCGAGTCTGGATATACCTACCAAGATTCTAAACGTTATGTTATAAGGGTTTTAAGCGAAAACAGTAGCTTAAAGCCTTTTTTTAATGCCTTGAGTAAAGTGAGCCGTTATCCGCACTATCTGCAAAACCCGTATTTTATGCAGTTATTGCCGTTAAATTTACGTCAAGTTTACGTCAAGAATTTTGGAAATTACGTCATGAAATTACCCAAGCCCAGAAAGCGCGGTTCGGCCTACTACATTGAACTAATGATCAATGGAAAACGTTCTTCAGCAACTCGTGATACCGCAAAAGAATGTGAGCAAGGGGTAGCTCAAAAGATGCTTGAAGCGAAGGTCAATCAGATGGCGGAAGACTTGAGCATAAAACAGTACTATCCCTTCAAAACACTTTTTCATAAATACTATGATAAGCATGGCCGTAAACTTCGCGGATCCAAATACGTCAAAGAACAATTAGCGCCGTTTGATGAAAAGTTTGGTGCACTGGCAGATATGTCTATTCATGACATTTAGCTTAAATATTTCAGCTCAAAGTTCCGCAAATTAATAAATTGATTGAAGTGCTGCACTTGCGTTGTACTCGGCTGGAATAGGCTGATCAGCTACAGGCAGATTCGCAGTGTAGGTTCAGTCAATTTTTTATCACGCACAGCGCTTGCTTCATGCTAGATGACATCTTCTAGGGTTTGCGCATCGTAAGATGTTGCTGATGCTGATATGCCTTAAAGAAGAAGGGTAAGAGCAGATAGATCTGTATAAATGTTTGGGCCTGCAGCATTTCGGCTTGTATGACTTTTTTACGTTGGTCACTACGGCGCTCGCTGGCGAACTTAAGGTTTTTTGGCATGGACTTTTATTATTTTTATAATCAGTCTTCATGATAAAAGTAAATTGTTGATCCTAACCGTTTGATCAAAAACCTGGGAATAAACTGCAGGATTTTTGTTGGAAAAGTCGCAATTTTGATAGGGCTAAGTGCAGAATTAAAACGGATTAAAGCTCTTAATGATATGAAAAATAATAGTTTTTATTTCAAAAAAATCTCTAGGGTTTTCGGTTATATTGAATTATTTCAATAGTACATCTTCAGATTGTAGATAAGGCCTTACCAGATACAAAGACTGCATCGGGTAAGTAGTTTAATTAATGGCTACTCGATTTGACCATAACTTTATTCTGATACATCTTTGCATCTGCTTCTTTGATAGCTTCAGCTAACCCAAAGGTTGGATTACGCATTGCAAAGCCAATTGCAGCACTAATTCCAACTTTTGTAAAAGTATTTTGAATTCTTGATGCAAGCTTCTTCGCATGCTCTAAGTTAGTTTCAATGGTCATCACAGCAAACTCATCACCTCCTAAGCGAGCGATAATATCATTACTACGTACCGTGTTTTTGAGAGCTAAAGCCATTCTTTGAATGAGCTCATCACCTGCAGCATGACCCAGAGTATCATTTGTGATCTTAAGATCATTAAGGTCTATCATAAGAATAGCAGTAGGGTGACCATAACGCTTACAGCGCTCTTCCTCTTTGATAATAAGCTCATCCCAAGCACGACGGTTGAAAAGTCCAGTCATTGGGTCGGACATTGCTTCTATTTCAAAACGCTCAGCTTTACGTATGTACTCAGCAGCTTTCATATCAGCTTGAATCGTATAACTGAGTACCTTTGCTATCAACTCGAATAATGGAGCATCTTCAACAAGAATTTTAGGTTGAGGTTCGGGATCAATTGCACATAGAGTGCCAAAAAGAGAGCCATCTTCTTTATACAGAGGTTGGCCGATATAGGCTTTAATTGAGACTAGGTGATTTATAGGTGCATCTGCGTAAACTTGAATATCAGGTGAATAGGGAGCAATACGAGGCATATTACTTTGTACCATGTGTGAGCAGAATGAGTCTGCCCAATGAAATACTTGTCCGGGCTTAACGTTATAGCCATTATCTTCACTCAATAATACAATCCAGTCGTCACCCTCAGTACGAGTAATCATCCACAATTTGAAGCCAAAGCGTTGAGATAAGAATTTTAAAATGGCTTGGCCAGCTTCTTCAAAGTTATTAAAGTTAATATTATTCATGAAGTGAACCTACTGCAACAGTAAGAATATATATGCGAAATACCCAATATATGAGTAATTCTTATAAACGGGAGCCTAAAATAGGTATTATATAGAAATGTGTGAAATTTATACTAAAAATAATACTTAAAGAAATTTATTTTTATAATGAAATTTAAAATTAGCCTGCGGTTAGAAATACCAAGATGTAATTTTCTTATTACTTATGAAAAAATGCAATCACTGCCATTATAGCTGCGATATTCATAAGTATTAGAAATATATAAAAAGTCATAATGAATCGAAGCTACCAAAAAATTTTCAAAATTATAGTTCTAAAGAAGCATTTTAAATGTATCTTAATTATTAACAACGAAAGGAAATTGTAAAGTCGAAAGGAAAAGTGTCTAACCCTTTATATTATAATAATATTTATATTAATTTAGTGATTTATCCAAATCATTCAACAGTTTATCTTCATTGTACGCATTGGGGGGGACAATCTTATAAGAGCTGGTATATAGTTTCCTTTAAATTTTTTGGGATAAGCTTCACATATAAGAAAAAATATAAAGTTTATTGTTATTTAACTTTGAATTATATAGAGAATCTTATAAAAGAGAACTCGTACATATCGGATTGTTTAATATGAACTTAGAAAAATAAGTGATTAAAATCATGTCATCGTTTCTAATAATTATAGGATTTATATGATGTTTTACAGGGATAATTTTTAGACCACATATTTCCCATAAAAAGGTCAAGAATTATATGGCTGCAAAAGCTGCTGGCTTCTTATGTATGTTACCAGGAGTATTTCTATTTTGTCTTAGATCTTATTTAACATAAATCCCCCCGCTAGGGGGACTCGATTCTAGTCTTAAAAAACTTCGTAATTACATACTTCTATTCTTGAAATAAAATCGAGAGGCATTGTCAGTCTCTCAGCTGTAATAGTTTCAAAATGAACCCAGATAGCAGCATCTCTATTCTCAAAACTAATACTTACAAGTTTAACTAAGTCGTAAGGTTCAACATTATGGGTCAAGATAATATTATAGAGGTGATCTGAGCGTACGTACGAAATAAGGATTTGATGGATAGTTAATTGCTCTTTACTGCTTAACTCACTGTAATTACTTAGTTCTGGTAAATCATTTTGAATATTCACTTCAATCCTTAACAATCTTAAATTTTCTGTAGAAAACGGCGATTTTATCAATTTAGACAACGCTGAATATATTGGCTTTTGTTAATTCTTTCTAAATCTTGTTCTCGCTCGATAAACATAGCGTATACAGTTAACTACCTGACCTACAAATATACATTGGTTGTTTAACTCAATAATATTTGGCTTGAACTCTGGACTTAGAGCCTGAAGATATCTTTTTCCATTTGTCTCAATAACTAATTTTTGAAAGTAGCATCATCACCGTAACGAACCATAATAATGTCATCAGATTGCATGTCTCCGTAATAAGCATCCGGATCAACTGGACTGCTCCCAGTATCCTAGACATAAGACAGCCTCATTTTAAAACTGTTTCCAATGGTTTTGGAGTCCCCATCTCAGATTGTATTCATAAAGCACATATATTTTATATTGCGAATATGCGTATATTCATATATAAAGCTATGATTCGTCGATAAGAGGGAAGCTCATGAATCAAATGCCAAAAGTCCAAATTTATCATAACCCGGCCTGTGGCACCTCACGCAATACGCTGGCGTTAATTCGCAATGCGGGAATTGAGCCGGAAGTGATCGAATATCTGCTTACGCCACCCTCGAAAGATCAGCTGGTCAACATGATTCGGGATGCCGGTTTGACGGTTCGTGAAGTGCTCCGTAAAAATGTCGATCCCTACACCGAGCTGAATCTGGATGATGCCGGCTGGAGCGATGAGAAACTGCTGGATGCCATGCTGCAACATCCGATCCTGATCAATCGCCCGTTGGTGGTTACCGAGTTTGGAACCCGATTATGCCGTCCATCGGAAGTGGTACTGGATATTCTGCCTTTGCCACAATTAAAAGCCTTTGCCAAAGAAGACGGTGAAATCATCGTGGATGAACAGGGCAATCGGGTAAAATAAAGTGTCCCCCCATGCGAAAAAGCTTCAACTTGATTGGAGCTTTTTTATCTGAAAAACACATTGACGATGATCTATATCGGAAAAAGCGGGAAATTGTTCAAGCGAGCGCTTTCTGGTAGGCATATTCTGATCTGGATATCATTTTTGACAGGTCATCTTTACCATATATATGGATATGTGTATATTTGCATAAAAAATGGGAGCAATTATGGACCACGTTCAGTTTTTTAAATGTTTATCTGATGAAACACGTCTCAGTATTGTCCTGCTAATTGCACAAAACAAAGAGCAATGCGTCTGTGATCTGACCGATAAACTGCAGTTAAGCCAGCCGAAAATTTCACGTCATCTGGCCTTGTTACGTTCTTGTGGTTTACTCAACGATCGCCGGCAAAGCCAGTGGGTGTACTACAGCATTAATCAGCAATTGCCGGCCTGGTGTTTTGAAATTCTGGACGTGCTAAAAGCTAGTGAGGTTCCGGTTTTATTTGATTCTTCCGCTCTATCGATTCAGAGCCATTGCGAGTAAGTTTTCATGAAATTTTTGTTTTTATGTACGGGGAACAGTTGCCGCAGCATTCTCTCTGAAGTGTTGTTCAATAGCCGTGCGCCAGAAGGCTGGGTCGCTTACAGTGCCGGCAGCAAACCTTCCGGTCAGGTGCATCCCTTGACGCTTGAAACCCTGCACAATCTGGGCTTGTCGACTGAAGGCTTATCCAGCAAAAGCATTGATGCCTGTGAACAGTATCAGCTAGACGTGGTGATTACCGTCTGTGATGCGGCAGCACAGGAAGCGTGTCCTCTTTATCTTGGCGGAGCGATCAAGGCGCACTGGGGCCTGTCTGATCCGTCCCATTTAGAGGTGGATAAAGAAGAAAAAATGAAAGCCTTTATGAGCACTGTTGAACATATCAATCGTCGCCTGGATGCTTTGTTTAAACTTAACGTAAATGAGCTTTCTCGCTCGCAATTGATTGCAGCGATTAATCAAATTTCGAATGTTGAGTAAGTCACATGTCTGAAAAACGCATGTCCTTTTTAGATCGCAACCTGACGCTCTGGATTTTTATTGCCATGGCGTTAGGCATCGCCATAGGAAACTTTTTTCCTCAAGCATCGGTTGCTCTGGATCAATTCAGTATTAATTCAGTCAATATTCCAATCGCGATTGGTCTGATTCTGATGATGTATCCACCCCTGGCAAAAGTGGATTATGCGACCTTGCCGCAAGTGTTTAAGGATAAGAAAACCCTGACGCTATCTTTAATTCAAAACTGGTTGATTGCTCCGGTACTGATGTTTGCGTTGGCTGTGATTTCTTTGCATAGCTATCCAGAGTATATGACAGGCGTGATCCTGATTGGTTTAGCTCGATGTATCGCCATGGTACTGGTGTGGAATGGTCTGGCCTGTGGTGATAACCAATATGTTGCAGCATTGGTGGCGTTTAACAGTATTTTCCAGATTTTATTCTTCAGTACCTATGCCTGGTTATTCCTGACCTTCCTTCCGCCATATTTTGGTATTGAAGCTCAAGTGATCAATCTTAGCTTCTGGACCATTACCCATGCTGTTCTGGTTTATCTTGGAATTCCGTTCTTATTGGGTTTCTTAACGCGCTTAATTTTGGTGAAACAAAAAGGCGTAGAATGGTATCAAAACAAGTTCATTCCAAAAATCAGCCCGCTAAGTTTGATGGCTTTGCTGTTTACGATTTTGGCGATGTTTAGCTTGAAAGGGGGTGATGTCGTGAGTCTTCCACTGGAAGTTTTACGCATCGCGATTCCTTTAATCATTTACTTTGTGGCCATGTTCTTTATTAGCTTCTTTATGAGTAAATGGATGGGCAATGATTATCCAAAAACTGCTGCAATCTCATTTACTGCGGCTGGAAATAATTTTGAATTATCACTTGCAGTCGCTATTGCAACTTTTGGTATTGCTTCGCCGGTTGCTTTTACCACGATTATTGGGCCATTGGTTGAAGTACCTGTATTAATTGCTTTAGTGAGTGTTTCACTGTGGCTAAGAAAGAAATATTTTAAAGAGGCTTGAGATGATGAACCTGCCTAACGTAGATCCAAATCTTATTGAACAACCCACCTTTGAAAAAGTCCAAGCCAAAGAACTAGCTCATCCTCCTCGGATTTTGCTGCTCTATGGTTCTAATCGGGAACGTTCTTACAGTCGCCTTGCAGTTCTTGAAGCTGGTCGAATCCTTGAATATTTTGGGGCAGAAGTAAAAATCTTCCATCCCAAAGGACTGCCTTTACCGGAAGATGCTGATACTGAACATCCAAAAGTAAAAGAACTGCATGAGCTTCTGGCATGGGCTGAAGGTATGGTGTGGTGTTCACCGGAACGCCATGGTTCTATGAGTTCCATCTTTAAATCCCAGATTGACTGGATTCCTCTGGCAGGGGGTGCAATTCGTGCCACTCAAGGAAAAACCCTTGCCTTGATGCAAGTCAGTGGGGGATCACAGTCCTTTAACAGCCTGAACCAGATGCGTGTTTTGGGGCGTTGGATGCGGATGATCACGATTCCAAATCAGTCTTCAATTCCAAAAGCATTCCTGGAATTTGAAGAAGATGGACGAATGAAGCCATCAGCATTCTATGACCGGATTGTAGATGTGATGGAAGAACTGTATAAATTTACCTTGCTGACCCGTGGGCAAAGTGCTTATTTGACCAACCGTTATTCAGAACGTAAGGAATCGGCTGAAGAGCTTTCCAAACGGGTAAATCAGCGTAGTTTATAAATTTTAGGTGATCAGAGAGACTGAAAAGTATCTTGAGCAATGGAAAGGCTAATTTAAACGCTTGAAAATTTTATGAAATACGCCCAGTCTGATAAGCAGGCTGGGTTTTTATTTGATGACAATAAAGAAGGGGGGAAATATTTTGGCTCAATCACAAGCTGAAGTTGATGTGATCATCATCGGTGGTGGACAGGCCGGTTTGTCCATGGCTTATTTCTTAAAGCGCAAGAACATTCCGTTTATCATCCTGGATGATCAGCCTCAGCCTGGAGGTGCCTGGCAGCATGCCTGGGAGTCCTTGCGCCTTTTCTCCCCGAATAGCTGGAGCTCCCTGTCAGGCTGGATGATGCCGGCGACCGAACAGACCTATCCGACCCGCAATGAGGTGATCGATTATTTGACCGCCTATGAGCAGCGCTATCACTTTCCTGTAGTTCGTCCGGTGCGTGTGGAACGCGTGGAAAGTAAGGGCCAGTATTTAGAGGTTTATGCCGGGGAACAATCCTGGAAAGCCAAAGCGGTGGTAAGCGCTACAGGGACATGGAGCCAACCATTTATTCCCGAGTATGCCGGCCGTGAGCATTTTCAGGGCGTACAACTGCATTCCGCAGATTATAAAAATGCTGAGTTATTTAAAACCAAGAAAGTCATGGTGGTGGGTGGCGGTAACTCTGGTGCACAAATCTTGGCAGAAGTATCTCAGGTGGCCGAAACGCTTTGGATCACCCAGACACCGCCGCAGTTTCTGGCAGATGATGTCGATGGCCGTGTCCTGTTCTTAAGGGCGACTGAGCGCCTGAAAGCCCAGCAGGAAGGTAGAAAGATTGAGCAGCCCATTGGGGGGTTGGGTGATATTGTCATGATTGATTCAGTTAAAGATGCACGTGAGCGAGGCATTTTGCAGAGCAGGCGTCCATTTTCAGCTTTTACAGAACATGGCGTGATTTGGGAAGATGGCAGCACAGCGCATGTGGATGTGGTGATCTGGTGTACAGGATTTAAGGCGGCGCTGAATCACCTCAGCAGCCTCGGAATTATCCAGCCGGACCAGACCATTGCGGTTCAGAATGGCCGCTCTATTCAGGTACCAAATTTATGGCTGGTGGGCTATGGAGAATGGACCGGTGCTGCTTCGGCCACGCTGGTCGGGGTTTCCCGGACAGCTCGGGCAGTAGCGGAAGACATCGCTGCATTTTTGGCCTGAGAGGATTTGATCCTGATTCAGTCGAGTGGATTGAGTGAATAGTATCTGTCTGCAACGAGCGTCATACCCGATGGTCTGATGCTCGTGATGATACGCTTGCATTGACGTTCGAATTTAATCAGGTAACTTATGCCCACAATGTGGACAGAAGAAATATTTGTTTTTTTCCTGCTCGAGTTGTTCTTTCTTACGCTCATGAATAAGTTCTAACAGGATATCCTGCATTTGTTCTTTGCTCAGTCCGACTTCTTTACGTAAAATTTCAATTTTTTCTTGATCTTCAATTAAGTCAATTTCTGCATCATCGAGCAGTTCACGAAATCTTAATTCCAGTTTGTGCTTGCGCTGTCTCAGCTCATTGGCCAGACCATTTGCCAGAATACCCGCAGGAAGCGCTGCCAGACCCACCCCTAAAATAGTAATTAAAGCCCCTAGAAAGCGGCCTAAGGGGGTGATTGGTGTCACATCGCCATAGCCGACCGTGGTCAGTGTCACCACTGCCCACCACATGGATGCAGGGATGGAGCTAAAGACTTCTGGTTGAGCCTTATTTTCAACCACATATACTCCAGCCGCCGCGATGATGATCATGATCAGCAGGATAAAAATAACCGCCTGAAATGAGCCCTTTTCGCGCTTGATCACCCGCAATAAAATCTGCAGGGAGACGAAATAACGGGTTAATTTGAGTAATCTGAACAATCGAAGGATTCGCAGGAAGCGTAAATCGAGATGCACAAAGAAGTTAATATAGGCCGGGAGAATCGCCAACAGGTCAATGATGGCACCGCCACTACGGATCCATAACCATCGGTTTTTCCATGCACCTTCAAAGGGGTCTTTTTCCGCAATGGCCCAAAATCTTAATAAATATTCCAGGGTAAAAATAAAGATCGAGAATAATTCAAAGGCATCAAACAGCAGCTGATAGGATTGATAGAGGTCATTGATTGATTCAAGTAAAACGGCAGCAGTATTCCCAATAATCAATATAATCAGAAATATATTGATGACGCGACTTAAGATGCTTTCGTGTTCTTCATTATGCAAATTGTCATAAATAAATCTGCGAAGCTTATACCAGGCCTTGAATTCCATAACAGTGCATTACGGTGCGATAAGATGCTTTGAGTTTAGCGCAAGCCCGGCCATCGAAAGGAAATTTTTAAAAAATTAATCAGAACTGTGGGGTGGTGATTATCCTGGATTTTTAGGGCTAAAGCGAGTGTGCACGACTCTAAAATCCCCAAAGCATTCTGGTAAATCTCACTACGGAATACTTGAACGATACCGATACAATACTGCTTCAACAAATACCCTGTTGTCTTTGGCAGTTACTCAAACAGTACTTGCTCGTCCGGGCAACAGATCCTTAATCTGTTCCCACTGATCATCTCTTAATGCATAGCGTTTAGTCATGAAAAAATAATGAGGACAGATTAGATTTTTTTAAGCTAATTGGTGACAGGCCTAGTTGCATCAAGTGATCTTTTTTCTCTGGCATTTTTGTTTTCATAGAGGGGTCTTATTATTTTTATACCTGTTTCTATGCTAAAAATTAAAAGTGCGTTGTGATCGCCTGATCATAAACTTGAGAATACAGAGAAGGTTTTTGTTGAAGAAAAAGTTATTTGTATAAACAAAGGAAGTGATTTGAATTGGTGATATCTTTATTGGATGTTGAAAAGTAAGAATTTTTATTTCAAAAAATCTCTAGGGTTTTCGATTGTATTGAATTGATTTCAATGCGAAGCCCATAGGGCTGTCGGGCATTGAAAGAGAGCTGATAGCCATACTGTTTTAACAGGTTAGCGGTCAATGCCAGTCCTAAACCATGGCCGTGCTGCTGAGCAGATTTGCGCCAGAAGCGTTGTCCTAAATGTTGGATATCCTGTGCTGTCAGTTGCTGTCCATCATCTTCAATCACTAGGCAACCAGACTGCATGGAAATCCAGATATGGGCAGCCTGTGCATGCAGCAGGGCATTTTCAAGCAGATTTTTCAGTACGGTATACAGCACAAATTCAGGCAGCTGAATTTCGCCCAAGTTGTCCCAGTTTACTTGTATTTTTTTGTTCATTTCTGGATAGCGTGTACCTAAGTCTGCAAGAACTTTCTCAAGTGTGGGGCGAAGCCAGATGGCCTCAGGCATTGCCTGGATACTGTTTTCTGATTGGGTCAGCAATAAAAGCTGCTCGAGTAACAGCGTATAACGCCGGATACTCTCATTGGCCTGCTGCAAATTATGCTGAATGGATTCAGGCAGGTGCTACTGCTGACCGATCAGCTGGGCCAGTTGTACATGGGTTTTAATTGCAGTCAGGGGACTGCGTAATTCATGTGCAGCATAGGCACTAAAGGCTTTCTCCTGTTGCAGACTGTCATTGAGTTTTTGAATCAACTGCGTGGAATTGTTGACAAAAGGCTGTACTTCTTGGGGAATACTTGCAGGCTTGAGCTGCATTAAAAAATCTGCCACCTCTGAATAGCTAAGGTTTTTCTGGTTCAGGTATTGACTGAGCTGATCCAAAGACCGGAACTGTCTGCGGATAATAAAGATGTTCAGGGCAATACAGATCAGCAGTGAGAAGACCAAGGGAATCAGTACGGACTGCAGAATCTGCTGTAGTAAGGTATCCCTCAAGAACATACGTTCTGCTGCCACCACCTGAATATCGCCACGACGCAGAACATAACTGCGCCATTCCGTATCACCCTGCTGCCAGGTGCTGAATCCTTCTGGTCGCTGGCTTAAATTTTGGGGGGCACCGCGTGTTTTGGCAATCACCTGATTACCTAACGAGATGTCAGAGCTAAAAAGAGAAACTTCACAGGCAATTAACTGGTTTGCATCATCATTCTTGGCTAATTTGGATAAGGTTGCATCCCCTAGACTATCCAGCGGTAACTGCTGAATCAGCCGGGCAACCATTTGTGCAGATGCCGATAAGCGTTGATCCAGTGTGTCTTGTAAACGCTGTTTCAGGTCAATATACAGCCATGAAAATACTGCACTCCACAGCACAATAAACACGGCCAAAAGACTCATGACCAAACGCCATTTCAAGCTGTGACTAAACATGACGCTGCTCAAACGGTTTAAAAATATATCCCACACCACGAATGGTCTGAATTAAATCTGGATGCAGTTTTTGTCTCAGGTGATAAATCTGTACATTCTTTGTTTGTTTTGTTCGCATTTAATCTGTTTGGAGCATTTCAGCTGTCCTTACCTAAAGGCATGTTACAGCGTCTGGATCAATGGCAGCAAAAGCAGAAGGGTGGCACGCTGATTGGTGCCGGTCTTATGGGCATGATCGCTGCACTGATTGTCGGGCCATGTATGAGTGCGCCGTTGGCCGGTGCCTTAATCTATGTGTCTCAGCTCAATCAACCGATGCTGGGAGCTAGTTATCTGTTCGTCTTAGGCCTTGGGCTGGGCTTGCCGCTATTTATTGCTGCCGTATTTGGGTCCCATCTTTTACCCAAACCTGGCATCTGGATGGATCGCCTGAAGTTTAGTTTTGGCTTTGTCATGTTGGCTCTGGCCTTGTATTTCGCCCCTCCATTATTGCCCGGCATTTTATACCTGGGCCTTTTGGGTGTGGTACTGATCACCTGTTCAGGCTACTTCTTGTTCAAGATGCTGCCTCATGTGCATCGGTCTGTATCGAAAATAGTCCTGATGCTGCTCAGTGGTTTACTGGTCTATGCAGGAGGCATGCAGCTCTATCATGTCTGGAGTCAGGTACAGGTCGCCCATGTGAAATCACGGCTTGAATGGCAGAGAGTCAGTACAGCCGCACAATTGCAACAGGTTTTAGCCAAACATCCTGCACAGCCGGTGGTGATTGATGTCTATGCAGACTGGTGTGTGGCCTGTCAACCGATTGAAAAGGAAGTGATTCCACGTAGTGATGTCCAAGCGGCTTTACAAAATGTGGTTCGTATCAAATTAGACCTGACCCACTATCATCCAAGTCAGGATGAGCTGCTAAAAGAATGGCAAATCCTCGGTCCGCCCACCTTTATATTTTTAAATGCCGCACATCAGGAACAGCGCGAGTTGCGCTTGACAGGAACTTTTAGCGCAACACATTTGCTCGGTAAATTGCAGCAACTGCAAGGGGAACAACCATGATGATTTCAAGTGATGCGCTACATCTGGGACCTTTGATGTTGCCCTGGACACTCATAATTGTTGCCACTGGCTTGATGCTGTTATCTGCTGTTTTGTTTGGATTAGCCAGAAAGTATTCATGGTCTAAACAACTGCTTGGACAAAGTCAGGATTTGCTCTGGAGCAGTTTTTTGCTGGGGATGCTGGGTGCACGTCTTGTTTTCGTTCTGCTCAATGCCGAGCTGTATTTTGCAGCACCCATCGACATACTGAAAATCCAGGACAAAGGTTTCCATTTATGGGGAGGGGTGCTGATTGGTGCTTTGTGGTATGTCATTCGAAACAGACAGTTGCAGACCCGATTCAAAGCCATCTTGTTGATCATCTTTGTACTCTGGATCGGGCTTGGACTCGCGTTCAAATCCAGTCTAAAAACTGAAGCAGCGTTTCCTGATCTAGCCTTTGCTGGACTAGAACAGGAGCGTCTGGGTACAGACAAGATTCCACTCAGCCAATTCGTTGGCCAGCCCACGGTAATTAATTTGTGGGCGAGCTGGTGTCCGCCGTGTCACCGCGAAATGCCGGTGTTGGCCAAAGCAGCCAAGCAGCATCCTCAAGTGAATTTTGTCATGCTGAATCAGGGTGAGGAGGTAGCCACCGTAAATGCCTATTTAAGAAAACATCAGTTTCAATTTAAACATGTCCTGCTGGACCCATATGGTGAACTACCACAGCAGCTGAATAGTTTTGGTCTGCCAACGACGCTGTTTTTTAATGCTCAAGGCCAGCTGGTCGAGCGGCATATGGGGGAACTCAGTCCGGCTATGTTGCAGCAATATTTAAATAGAATTTCAGATCAACCTTAAAAAATGGAAGGACTCAGTATGAACAAAATTTACCAGGTGCTTGGTGCAGGCATGTTCCTGATCATGAGCATGCACACGCAGGCAAATATTAAACAGAATATTGAAAAACAGGGTTTTGTGTTTGTAAAACAGATTCCGGCACCACAAGGAATGACCGGCTGGGTGGGGCATGAAGACCAGTACTCCAATACGGTATTTATCTCCAATGATGATAAATACTATATCAAGGGCGAACTGTTTGATGCACAAGGGAAAAGCCTTTCCAATGAGCAGATTGAAAAGCATATGAAAAAAGCGGTATTGGACGATGTATGGAAAACCCTGGAAAAATCGACCTGGATCCAGGATGGCAAGCCAGATGCACCACGGGTGGTTTATGTCTTTTCCGATCCGAATTGCCCATATTGCTATAAATTCTGGCAAGCGGCTCGGCCTTGGGTCGAATCAGGCAAGGTACAGTTGCGTCATATTCAGGTCGGTGTGATCCGTGAAGAAAGCCGTGGCCAGGTGGCCACATTGTTAATGTCGAAAAATCCAGCAGCAGTTTTTAATGATATAAACAAGAATAAAGGCAAAAAGCAGCTCAAGAAAATGGAAAAGATTCCTGCCGAAATTGCTGCAAAAATTGATGCCAACCAGGCCCTAATGGGGAAATACGGCTTTTTCTCCACACCGTCGATGGCCTGGAAAAATAATCAGGGTGAATTTAAATCCACTCAAGGCCTGGCGATGGACGTCAAGGAAATTTTTGAACAATAAGATTGGATGAGATATGTCAACTTTGGATCATCCACGGATACTGTTTGCTTTGGAATGAACCGCTCTGGCATGAAACCGGAGTGGTCTGACATTAATTGCATTGGGTTTGTGATTAAAAAAACCAACCGGCTATTGTAATTAGTCGATCATCAACGTTATGCATAAAAAATAGCCTATGCACAGTGGATGGGGATTGCGGTGATTGTGTTTACATGTTGGTCAATATGGCCTCAATCCTACAATATCGATGGGGGATTGGCATCCCTACGACCGGCGGAGTTTATCAATGGTTATTATACCCAGCATCCTGTATGGCCGTACTAAGCGGATTAATTCGCACAATACAGCTCGTACAGTTTTTGCATCAGGCTCAAGACCTTGGGATCACTCAGACGATAGAAAATCTGTTTACCCTCACGTCGGGTGCTGACCATGTCACCCTTACGTAGCACAGTCAGCTGTTGTGAAAGTGTGGGTTGATGAATGTCGGTAGATTCTTCAATTTCCTGAACATTCATTTCCCCATCGACCAGGACACATAAGATTTTCAGACGATCAGGATTGGCCAAAACTTTTAGGCATTGGCTGACGAAATCGACTTGAGAAAAATCAATTTTGGCATTTTCAGCAATCATATCCATAAATGTCCTCACAACTTTTGATGTAGCCCATGCAGTTTACATAATTTACCATAAAACTGCTTGATTAATATTTTTTATTATATAATATAAAAAAGTATATTGTATAGGGATTAATTCATCATGCATGACTTCCTCATCGCATTTATTGGCGGCTTAATGCTCGGGCTTTCCGTGGTTGGCTATCTTTACGTCAATGGCCGTATTGCAGGGATCAGTGGTTTGATTGGGCAAGTCTTAAACTCAAAAACCATGTTTAAAACACCTGCAATCTGGTTTTTATTAGGTTTGATCCTCACACCGTTTATTTATGGTCTGTTTGTACAACCTGAAATCGAATTGAATGCCAGCCCACTGATGATGATTGTGGCAGGTCTGCTGGTGGGCTTTGGGACACGTCTGGGTTCGGGCTGTACCAGTGGTCACGGAATTTGTGGCATCAGTCGCCTGTCTAAGCGTTCTATCATCGCGACCATGACTTTCATGTTTGCAGGTTTTGTCGCTGTTTATATTATCCGTCATATCACAGGAGCATTCTAAAATGAAAAATGTGTTTGCCTTTTTATTTGGTGCGCTGTTCTCTGTGGGGCTGATGGTATCGGGCATGTCCAATCCGGAAAAAGTACTCGATTTCCTGGATCTGTTTGGCGATTGGGATGCCAGTCTGGCGTTTGTCATGATGGGCGCGATTGCTGTGGCCTTTATTCCCTTCCAGAAAGCATTACGTACGGCGCAACCAAAAACAGTTTTTAATGAACCTATTGATTTACCTAAAAATAATCAGATAGATAAAAAACTGATCACGGGTGCGGTTTTATTTGGTGCAGGTTGGGGCATTGCCGGCATCTGTCCGGCACCAAGTTTCACCTTGATCGGTTTAGGCCACTATCAAGTGCTCTATTTTATTGTAGCAATGCTGGTGGGTGTATGGATTCACCGTAAATGGTCAGGAGCTTAACGATGTCAAACTTACCTATAGTAAAAGATTTTTTTCACGAAGATACCAATACCTTCAGTTATGTTGTACGTGATCCGGCGACCAAAGCCTGCGCTATTATTGATAGCGTTCTGGATTATGATCCGGCATCGGCAAGTACCTCAACTGTTCATGCCGATAAGATTATTGCCTATATTAAAGAGCAGGGTTTAACGGTTGAGTGGATTCTCGAAACCCATGTCCATGCTGATCATCTGACTGCAGCGCAATATCTTAAAGCTGAGTTAGGTGGCAAGATTGCCATGAGCCAGAAAATTGGCATTGTACAGGAAACTTTTGGCGCGATTTATCATCTGGATATTAAACAATGGAATGCCCAGCAGCTCTTTGATTATTTATTTGAAGATCATGAGTCGTTCCAAATCGGAACATTGAAGGCCTATAACATTCCAACACCGGGACATACGCCTGCTTGTCTGAGTTATGTGATTGGCGATGCGGTTTTTGTGGGTGATACGTTGTTCATGCCAGATTATGGTACAGCACGTTGTGATTTTCCGCGAGGCAGCGCAGAACAGCTTTATGATTCGGTGCAAAGCCTGTTTCAGTTGCCAGAAGATACCCGGGTCTTTTTATGTCATGACTATCTGCCTGAAACACGTGAATCGTATGTGTGTGAATCTGATATACAGACGCAGAAAAAACAGAATATCCATATTCATCAGGGAATCAGTAAAGCTGAATTTGCTCAGATGCGAAATCAGCGGGATTCAGGACTGAGTATGCCTAAGCTGATTCTACCGGCGATTCAGATCAATATGAAAGCAGGACAGTTTCCTGAGCCAGAACAAAACGGTGTTTCTTACCTCAAGCTTCCTCTTAACTACTTCAAATAAGCTTGTGTCGTGATTCAACAAAAAGTTCAACCTTTATTGAATCATTTTTGTGGATAAGGGAGAGGGCGATGTGGGCATTAATACTTGAAGGGCTAGTTATCGGAGTGCTATTGGGTTTGACCGGTGCCGGTGGCGGTATTCTGGCTGTACCTGCACTGATGACGACCCAGGGTTGGACGGTGGCCCAGGCTGCGCCGGTGGGATTGCTTGCGGTCACGCTGTCGGCCTTGGTCGGAACGTTCGAGGGTTTGTTCAAGCGTATTGTACGTTATCGCGCTGCCCTCTGGATTGCTCTCATTAGTATTCCTACAGCGCGTTATGGCTTGCATCTGGCCGATATCGTTTCTCCGGTCTGGCTGACGCTGGCTTTCAGTCTGGTCATGCTGATCGTGGCTTACCGGATCTTTTTTAATAAAGTGACCGATCATGGCAATGCACCGTGCAAGGTCAATCAATCGACCGGTCGTCTGATCTGGAATGTCAAAACTGCTTCGTTCCTAGCAGGTATTGGTGTTGTGGCAGGTTTATTAACCGGTCTGTTGGGGGTGGGGGTGGTTTTGTAATTGTTCCAGCCCTGCGTAAATTCACCGACCTTGATATGCGCAGTATCGTTGCGACTTCCCTGATGATTATTTTCCTGATTGGTGGGGTCAGTATTTCTGCACACGTGCTGGATGGCTTTCAATATCCTGTTTCGGTTACGCTGACCTTTGTCCTGGCCTGTATTGTCGGGATGTTAATTGGACGCAGTCTGATGCAGCGGATTGACAGTAACAAGGTACAGAAAATATTTGCCACTACCGTGGTTGGGGTGGCGATGTATTTAATCTATTCAGCGCTCATGGGCTAAATAGCCAGTTGGAAATTTAAACTCAAACGCTTTCAATCTACCTGAGCATCGTTTATACAAAATATAATTTTAATGGCCGAGGAAGAATGAAAATGATGAAAACTGCAGAGCAATTGATCCAGAATGCAAAAAGCCGGATTCAGGAAGTCAGCGTAAATGAACTGTTTGAAGCGATGCAAAACCATCAACCAATTGCTCAACCATTTTTATGTCAGCAACATGTCCATTCGATAAAGCAGAACAACTAATTTCACCAAATTGGTTCATCACGATATGTAATTTACAGCCATAAAACCAACCCATAGAACTTTTGCCACGTGATGCGATTTGGGCTAATGATTTATGGCATTGAATACGTTGATTTTTACAAACAGGTAGCGTTGTTGAATCAATCTATAAGTATTGTTTATCTTTGCCTTTCATCAAAGCTACATACAGGGCATGTAGTGCTAATTCATGCCTATTGATCAAGTGAATCATGCGTTGGCAGCAAGGCAAGTGCTTAAATAAAAAGCTTTTATCCAGCTTTAGCCATGTAAAAAAGGCTTTGAAATTATTGAAATGAGAACATTTGTACCAAATGGTGATAAAGCAGATTTCTGAAATTGTGAGCTGAGCATTTCTGATTCTTAGAGAATGATGACTTTGTTTGAGGAACTTCCAATAAGTTGCTTCAAATTTAAGAAAGAAATCATCAATTAAGCAGAATCGGTACTATTGAACATCAGGACTAGAGTTGTGAGTTTGGTTTGGTAACTCAACTGATGGCTCTAGTCCTCTTATTTTTCAAGTCAATTTCTTATCCGTGATTCGGGTTAAATTATTTAAATGATGATTCATTCTGTATTCAGATCTTCATAAATTTAAAGGATACTTATTAGGGATATATTCTGTTTTAGACTTAATTCAGGATGCATAAATGAAGTACTCATTTATACAGCAGGCTTTCACTGGTCCCGTGGACATCGTGGGGGATATTCATGGTGAGATTGCCGCGCTGGAACAACTGATCCAGGTATTAGGTTATGACCGGAATGGTCATCATCCAGAACAGCGCAAACTAATTTTTGTCGGTGATCTATGTGACCGGGGGCAAGACAGTGTTGCGGTGATCAAACGCGTCAAACAGCTGGTAGATGAAGGCTATGCACAATGTGTGATGGGTAATCATGAATTGAACCTATTGACCGATACTTTGCGGGAAGGCAATGGCTGGTTTTTTGGTTCACCGCATCAGGATGATCTGAAACCTTTTGATTCGATCCAAGCCTCAATCAAAGATCGACAATGGATTCTGGATTTTTTAAATAGCTTACCGTTGGCCTTGGAGTCGGAGCAGCTGCGTGTTGTGCATGCCTGTTGGCATCAAGGATCAATTGATCAATTACGCAATTCTGGTTTTACTTCGCTTGGCGAAGCCTATGCTGATTTCGTTCAACATACAGCGCTGGATCTGCAAGCCTTAGGTATTAATGAATTCATCCAGATAGAGCAGCAACGCTACCAACACCAGTTCAAAGACCCGGCTGCAACTTTACCTTTATTGCAACATCTCGCAGAAAAAGAGCTACGTGAGCAAATGCACAATCCGATTCGGGTCATTACTTCTGGTGCGGAAAAAATCGCCTTAGAACCGATTTATGCCGGTGGAAGGTGGCGGATGATCGACCGCGTGCCATGGTGGGACAGCTATACCGACCAAATTCCAGTCATTACTGGACATTATTGGCGGAACTTTAAATCTACTGAAGAAAAAACCGGTTTACTCAAATCGATCGATGCACTGCAATGGTATGGACAGCAACAAAACGTATTTTGTGTGGATTATTCAGTGGGTAAACGCTATCTCGATCGTCAACAGGGTGTCGCGTTCAGACATCGACTCGGCGCCTTAAGATTTCCAGAAAATATCTTGAGCTTTGAAGATGGCAATCAGTATTCAGTTCAGCGGTTCTGAGAAAAGGCAATTTTCTGATACAAAAAAAGCAGCTTTTCCAGCCGCTTTTTTACAGAATCTAGATTTTATTCTGCTTCGATTATTTCATAATCATGGGTGATTTCAACGCCGCCATCAGACAGCATTTTGCTGGCAGAGCAATATTTTTCAGCAGAAAGTTCTACGGCTTTTGCGACCTGTTTCTCTTTAATCGCTTTGCCGGTCACTACAAAATGCAAGTGAATTTTCGTGAATACTGCCGGAATTGTATCTGCACGTTCAGCCTTTAATTCGCAGCGTACATCGGTAATATCCTGACGAGCCTTCTTTAAAATGGTAACAATATCAAAAGACGCACAGCCGCCCAGACCAGTTAAAAGTAGCTCCATTGGACGAGGACCACGGTTTTCACCACCGTATTCAGCTGAACCATCCATGATAATAGTATGACCACTTTGAGTTTTTGCTTTAAAAGCAACATTCTCTAACCAATGAACGCTTGTTTGCATTGAAACTACCTAAAAAAAGCTATAAATTTGTCAAGTAACTGTACACTAACATAAATTGGGTTGATACGGAATTTCAATCCCACTGTGTGACAAGTTCACATTAGGTCTTGTGCGATCTATAAATTATCCATAATCGGAACTGTTAGCATGACTTCAAACTTTTCACAATTAAGCACTGATGCGCTTTCTCCGGGGCAATTACCAGAATCCGTGAAAGCACTGTTAAAACGTGCATATATTAATCGTTATCCAAAACGTACCACGATCATTGATGCAGGATCAGAATCTAAATCTTTATATTTAATTCTGAAGGGGTCTGTATCTATCATTCTTCGTGAAGATGATGATCGTGAAATTGTCGTGGCTTATTTAAATGCGGGTGACTTCTTTGGGGAAATGGGTCTATTCGAGGTTAATCCACAACGTACTGCGGAAGTTCGTACGCGTGATGTGTGTGAAATTGCCGAAATTACCTATGAAAACTTTCACGAAATCAGCAAGCAATATCCTGATCTGAGCTATGCGGTATTTGCTCAATTAGTACGTCGTTTGAAAAATACCACACGTAAAGTTACTGATCTGGCATTTATTGATGTTTCAGGCCGGATTGCACGTTGTCTGATCGACCTGTCTTCACAGCCAGAAGCGATGATTTTGCCGAATGGCCGTCAGATTCGTATTACCCGTCAGGAAATTGGTCGCATTGTTGGCTGTTCCCGCGAAATGGTCGGACGTGTACTAAAAACCCTGGAAGAGCAGGGCATGATCGAAACCGATGGTAAAGCCATCCTGATCTTTGATGCTTCATTAGAAGAAGCATCTGAAGCAGTGGCAGATGGTGCCATAGACGAATAATCCAGATATTAAAAAGCAAATCTTCGGATTTGCTTTTTTTATGCGTCATTACTCAATACATAAAAATTTAGAACAAGCTTCTCAGAAAAGATGATTTAAGTCTCCCTTATAATTCCGATAGGTTATAGCCCACTTAATCTCAATTCACTGAATAAAATTCACAGGATGTTTTTATGCAATTCAGACCGTTGGCGGATACCGGCATTCTTTTGCCAGAAATTTGTTTGGGCACCATGACCTTTGGTGAGCAGAACACGCAAGAACAGGCTTTTCAGCAACTGGATTATGCCTTAGATCAGGGACTGTATTTCTGGGATACTGCGGAAATGTACCCGGTACCGCCAAAACCTGAAACGCAGGGCGCCACCGAGCGCATGATTGGAAACTGGATCGCTGCCCGTGGTGGCCGTGACAAACTTTTTTTAGCCTCAAAAATTGCCGGACCATCGCAAGGTGGTAGTCATATCCGGGATGGTAAAACCCGTTTTGTTGCCGATGAAATTTCAGCAGCAATAGACCAGTCATTGTCACGCCTGCAAACGGATTATATCGACCTGTATCAGTTACACTGGCCACAACGCCCCACCAATTTCTTTGGCATGTTGGGTTATGGCAATGCTGAAGCGGCAGAAGACCGTGCCGTAACGGATCTGGAAGAAACCCTGACTGCCTTGCAGGATGAAATTAAAAAAGGCCGTATCCGTTATATTGGTCTTTCCAATGAAACCCCGTGGGGCACGATGAAATTTCTGCACCTCGCAGAGAAATTAGGTTTGTCCAAATTTGTCAGTGTACAAAACCCATATAACCTGCTGAACCGTACTTATGAAATCGGCATGTCAGAAATTGCCCATTATGAAGGTGTGGGCTTGTTGGCGTATTCACCTTTGGCATTTGGTTATCTGACCGGTAAATTCCGGCATGGTGCACGTCCTGCCAATGCGCGTGTAACACTGTTCTCCCGCTTTAGCCGTTATAGCAATCCGCAAAGTGAATGGGCAACCGAGCAATATGCCCAGCTGGCAGAACAGCATGGCTTAAGTCTTACCCAATTGGCTTTGGCCTTTATCAAGCAGCAGTTCTTTGTGACCAGTACCATTATCGGTGCGACCAATCTGGATCAGCTCAAAGAAAATATTCAGGCTTTTGAAGTCGACCTGTCTGAAGAAGTACTGAAAGGTATTGAAGATATTCACCGTCAACAGCCGAATCCGGCACCATAATCATGGTGTTGTTATTTTAAAGCACCCTCCAAGCGAGGGTGTTTTAATTTTATGAGAAATTAAATTTGATGATAAACAACATGGCCGGAAAACAATAAAAGCAGCATAATCGAAATAAGACGCATCAAGATGATTTGATAAAAATGAATAGTGAAACAGGTATTTCTAAATCCCAAGTATTAGCTATAGCAGTATTCAACTTAGCTGAGCAGTTGCAACTGAAAGAATTCGAACTTGCATTGATTCTGGGTTTATCTGAGGCGGAATTATCTCTGGTTATAAATGAAAAAGAATTAGAACCAGATACTACAGCAGGCGAAAAAGCTATAGCTTTAGTAAATATCTATCAAAAGTTATTTAGCTTGCATGGTGGAGACTTGAGCTGGATGCGCCATTTTATCAATTCACCTAACAAGCTTTTGAATCATCAAACGCCAAGATCCTTGATGCAAACAGAACATGGTTTGAGTGAAGTATTGCGATTACTAGGAAGGTTGCAACCGTACTAAAAATATCTCTCTATTCTCTACTAAGCTGAAAAATAGCAGAGTAAATTAAATAAAATATGAATTGTTTATCTTCACCTTAAAAATTCTTCTAACCTCACTTGAAATATGATTTGATTACACCAATATTATTATTAAAAACTGTCTAAATGTTTATATTAAGTTTTTGAAAAATATATAAAAATGATTTGAAATTTTATCAAGTGCACCCATATATCCATCAAGTAGAACATTTGTTGTGAGGAATAACAAGAATGCGTTTTGAAAAATTTACCAATCGCCTGCAGCAGATCCTTTCAGATGCACAAGTCTTCGCTATGAGCAAAGACCATACCGCAATTGAACCGATTCATCTTCTCCATGCAGTTTTAAAAGAAGCTTCTTATGCAAGCTTATTACAGCAAGCAGGTGCAAATTTAGTTGAGCTGCAAACGAAGCTACAACAAGCCCTCAATGATGCGGCAAAATTATCAAATCCGTCAGCGGACATTAATGTAAATCCTGAAGCTTATAAAGTACTGACATTAACGGAGAGTTATGCACAAAAAGCCGGAGATGAATTCGTTAGTGTTGATTGGTTGATTTTAGCACTGGCTGAAACAGGATCTACGCAAAAAATACTCAGTAGTGTCGGCGTAAAAGCAGATCTACTGAAACAGCTGATTAATCAAATCCGAGGCGATGAAAAAGTCATGAGCAACAATTATGAAGATCAGCGTGATTCACTGAATAAGTACACCATTGATTTAACTGAACGTGCGTTGGCAGGCAAGCTTGATCCTGTGATTGGCCGTGATGATGAAATCCGTCGTACTATTCAGGTCTTGTCACGCCGTACCAAAAATAACCCGGTACTTATCGGTGAGCCAGGGGTCGGTAAAACGGCGATTGTCGAAGGTCTGGCGCAGCGGATTATTAATGGTGAAGTGCCTGAAGGACTCAAAGGGAAGCGTGTTTTATCTCTAGATCTAGGTTCTTTGCTGGCTGGCGCCAAATACCGTGGTGAGTTTGAAGAGCGCTTAAAAGCGGTTCTGAAAGATATTGCCAAACACGAAGGTGAAATCATCCTGTTTATCGACGAGTTGCATACGCTGGTGGGTGCCGGTAAAGGTGATGGCGCGATGGATGCCGGTAACATGCTGAAACCTGCGTTGGCCCGTGGCGAGCTGCGCTGTGTCGGTGCGACCACACTGGATGAATATCGTCAGTATATTGAAAAAGATGCAGCGCTGGAACGTCGTTTCCAGAAAGTACTGGTCGATGAGCCAAGCGTGGAAGATACCATTGCGATTCTGCGTGGTCTGAAAGATCGCTATGCCACCCATCACGGGGTACAGATTCTGGATTCCGCGATTATTGCGGCGGCGAAAATGTCACATCGTTATATCACCGACCGTCAGTTGCCGGATAAAGCTATTGACCTGATTGATGAAGCAGCATCGCGCATCAAAATGGAACTCGATTCTAAACCAGAAGCACTGGATAAACTGGAACGCCGTCTGATTCAGTTAAAAATGCAGCTGGAAGCGGTGAAAAAAGATGAAGACTCAGGTGCCAAAGCTGAGATTCAATACTTGTCCGATCAGATCGCCACAGTTGAAAAAGAGTATCATGACCTGGAAGAAGTCTGGCGTGCAGATAAAGCGCTGGTCGAAGGCAATAAAGACGTACAGATCAAACTGGATCAGGCACGTACAGCACTTGAAAAAGCGCAACGTGAAGGTGATCTGGGCGAGGCCGCGCGTTTGCAATATGGCGTGATACCAGAGTTGCAAAAGCAGCTTGAACTGGCTGAAAAAGCCGATGAAAGCGCAACGCCAAAATTGCTGCGTAACAAAGTCACCGACAATGAAATTGCTGAAGTAGTGAGTGCTGCGACCGGTATTCCGGTTGCGAAAATGCTGCAAGGCGAGCGTGACAAATTGCTACATATGGAAGAATTCCTGCATAACCGTGTAGTAGGGCAAGATGAAGCCGTGGTGGCGGTATCCAATGCAGTACGCCGTTCACGTGCCGGTCTGTCAGATCCGAACCGTCCAAGTGGGTCATTCCTGTTCCTGGGGCCAACGGGTGTCGGTAAAACAGAATTGACCAAAGCCTTGGCGAATTTCCTGTTTGACAGCGACGATGCCATGGTGCGTATCGATATGTCAGAATTTATGGAAAAACATTCGGTCAGCCGTTTGGTTGGTGCGCCTCCGGGCTATGTCGGTTATGAAGAAGGTGGGGTGCTTACTGAAGCCGTACGTCGTAAACCGTATAGTGTGATCTTGTTTGATGAAGTCGAAAAAGCGCATCCGGACGTATTTAACATCTTGCTACAGGTACTGGATGATGGCCGTTTAACTGACTCGCAAGGCCGGGTAGTGGACTTTAAAAACTCTGTGATCGTCATGACTTCGAACCTGGGTTCGCAGGATGTACGTGAATTGGGCGGTAATGCCACAAAAGAAGAAGTCCGTACGGTGGTGATGAATGCGGTATCGGAACATTTCCGTCCAGAATTTATTAACCGTATTGATGAACTGGTAGTGTTCCATGCGCTGGAAAAAGACCAGATTCGCGGTATTGCCGATATCCAGTTGAACCGTTTACGTCAACGTCTGGCAGAACGTGATATGCGCTTGTCGGTAGATGACAGTGCTTTCGATCAGTTAATCGATGCTGGCTTTGATCCACTGTATGGTGCGCGCCCCCTGAAACGTGCAATCCAGCAGCGTATTGAAAATGGTCTGGCGCAGAAAATCCTGGGCGGAGAGTTCCAGCCGGGCGATACCATTCTGGTGAAAGCTGAAGTAGGTGAGTTAATCTTTGAAAAAATGAAACTTAACTAAACCACTTCTCCTTGCAACAAAAAACCCAGCCTAGGCTGGGTTTTTTTTAATCTTATTGTTAACTTCGAGCATTGCAACACTTTTGTATTCTTGTTGCGGCGAGCTTTAAAGCATGGCTTAAAACTCAGCTCAGGGAAAATAAAGAAGATATCAATCGTGATAAAGACAGTTAATTCATCATCAAATTACACTTGCGGATGACGGATTTTCCAGGCACGGTGAATCTTTTGATTCCGCTTGAAGTCAGGTCCAATGGTTTCCTGGGTAATTTCTTCAACATCAAAGAAGGCCAGAATTTCTTCATCCATCTCAAAACCACGATAGTTATTTGAGAAATACAAGGTACCATCAGTGGTTAAGCGGTTCATCGCACGTTTTAACAGGGACAAATGGTCGCGCTGTACGTCAAAGGTCCCGTAGAATTTCTTCGAGTTTGAGAAGGTTGGTGGGTCGATAAAGATCAGCTCATATTGCTCATGACCTTCTTTTAGCCATTCGAAACAGTCAGAGGCAAAGAACTGATGCTGTTCATCCGCATGATCCACGGTTAAGCCGTTCAGAACAAAATTTTCTTTAGACCAGTTCAAATAAGTATTCGACAGATCGACGCTGGTTGTACTTGCAGCACCACCCAAAGCAGCATGTAAACTTGCCGTTGAGGTATAGCTGTACAGGTTCAGGAAGTGTTTGCCTTTTGCTTCACGTGCAATACGTAAACGCATTTGACGGTGATCCAGAAACAGACCGGTATCCAGATAATCGGTCAGGTTGACCAGAATCTTGGCTTGACCTTCCTGAACGATAAAACGCTTGGATGCTGTACTTTGTTTGGTGTACTGGTTTTTACCTTCCTGACGTGCACGGGTCTTGATAAAGATCGCATCACGGCCCAAACCGGTCACGGCACGAATGGCCTGTAAGGCCAGGTTGAAACGTTTTTTGGCTTTTTCCGGATCAATAGTTTTAGGTGGCGCATATTCTTGTACATGCAAACGCTCGCCATACAGATCTACTGCGACGTTAAAATCAGGTAAATCTGCATCATAGAGACGTAAACAATGGATCTGTTCCTTGACTGCCCATTTTTTTAGAGCTTGCATATTTTTGGTCAGACGGTTGGCAAACTCCATCGCACCTTCAATCGGTTCAAACTGCTGAGGCTGCCAGCTTTCTAGGAATGGACGTACCACTGCGGCCGGTTTAACCGTACCGAAGCGGATATAGATCGGCAATTTACCATTCATCAAACGCAGGATTTGCGGATCATTGAACGCCAGCACATCGGCCTGTTCCACTTGGGAGGCAATCACAGCCGCTTTTTGATTCGGGAAATTCTTTTGCAATAAAGCCGATAAACCCAGGTATAAAGAACGGTTTTGCGCTTTATCGCCGAGACGTTCGCCATATGGCGGGTTGGTCACGAAGAATACTTTCTTGCCTTCTGCATGGAAATCAGGCCAGTCATTTAAAGTCCGTTCTTCGATCATGATATTGTCGAGAGCAGCTTCAAAACCCGCCGCGATAATATTTTGTCTGGTGGCTTTAACCGCTTCCCAGTCCGCATCGAAGGCATAGAATTGTGGTAATGGATTTTCCATTGCCGCTTGATGACGTTCAGCAGCTTCGGCCTTGATGCTCATCCACAGTTCATGGTCATGGCCATTCCAGCCATTAAAACCGAAACGACGGACCAGACCCGGTGCACGGTCGGTCAAAATCATTAGGGATTCAATAATAAAGGTACCTGAACCACACATTGGATCGACAATGATGTCCGGATTTAACGCTTTTAAACCACCTTTTTGCAGAATCGCAGCGGCCAGGTTTTCCTTGATTGGGGCGTCAGTCATAAAGCGGCGATAACCGCGTTTATGCAAAGAGTCGCCAGACAGGTCCAGGCAGTAAGTATGTTCTTTCTTGCCTGCCAGAATATACATGGTAATTTCAGGCTGTTTGGTATCAATGCTTGGACGTTTGCCTACGGCTTCCATAAAGGAATCTACGACACCATCTTTGGCACGTAAAGTCGCAAACTGGGTATTGACCTTGATATCACGTTCGACATGCAAACGAATCGCAAAGGTACTTTGTGGTGCAAAAATCAGCGACCAGTCAAAGCTGAGAGCCCCTTCATAGAGTTCTTCTGCCACATCACGGGCATCATGAGAAAATTCAATTTCATGCGTGTGGATCGGCATCAAGACACGTGAAGCCAGACGTGACCACATGCAGATACGATAAGCATTTTCCAGTGTACCTTTAAAGGTTAAACGGCCTGGAAAACGCTCAATATTCTGAACACCTAAGCCTTGTATTTCTTCTTCTAATAAGGTTTCCAGACCATCGGCACAGGTGACCCAATAATTGCTTAAACGTGGAGAGGTATTCATATAATAGAGAGACCAAAAAAGATAAATAAAAAACTGCGCTAAGTTTACCGTATTTTTATATTGAAAGCTTTTGAAATTCTCTGAAAGGCCGTGGCATGTGATAGAGAAAAATAATATTCACACTATAAATTGAGGAACTGGTATGCATTTTGCTCTATACATGGCAAATCAGGCGGTCAGTCGATGGGGAGCGATGGCTGCCTGATTTTTCAATTTTATAATGGGGGTTAAGATGTTAGAGAATCAGTTACGCAACCATGACGCTTTTTCAGTGGCCACTTTAATCTATGCGCGTTTACGACGTGTTTCAGGTCGGGTGATTGATGCAATTTATCTGGTAGAGAACCTGGATTATGCCCGGCATGTGATTCAACTGGCAGAGCAGACCCAAGACCCAGATTTGAATCATCTGATCCAGCGCCTGAAAATGGTACTGGAGATTTCGGAAACAGCACAAGATTCACCAACAGAATCTGCACACCCAAGCCAGCAGGAAGGGCTGATCTCGGTCGAACCGGATGAAGACGATATCTATCGTGCACAGGTGTCACATCGTTATATTGGTGCACTGCGTTAAACTTGAGATGGGTGTGAATGCTCCAGACTGAAGCGCCCGTTGGTTTTGTACTTAAAATCAGCAAGATGCAAATCGGGTTAAATTATCTTATTGAAAAAATACAAAGGAATCTGATTTTTTATTTTTATTGTTCAGATGCTTTTTGTACAAGTAGCAGCGTGGCCAACTATAAAAATTCGCCAATCTCTGTATAATATGTTGACTTAACGCATAAGGAATCTCTCATGCACTTGGCGGCATTGCATACACCGAGCCAGATTCAACTCAATAAAGAAGGTAATCTAAAACACTTCTTGACCATCGAAGGTCTTTCTAAAGAAACCCTGACAAAAATATTGGACACTGCGCAGTCCTTTTTTAATGACCAAAATCAGCTGATCACCAATAATTTGCTCGAAGGTAAAACGGTGATGAACCTGTTCTTCGAAAATTCTACCCGTACCCGCACCACCTTTGAAGCCGCTGCCAAGCGCCTTTCTGCCAACGTTCTCAATATTGATATTGCCCGTTCGAGTACTTCTAAAGGTGAAACCCTGCGTGACACGTTATGGAATCTGGAAGCCATGGCGGCCGATATTTTTGTGGTACGTCATTCATCTTCAGGGGCAGCGCATTTTATTGCCAAAGATGTCTGCCCAACGGTGGCAATTATTAATGCCGGTGATGGCCGTCATGCGCATCCGACTCAAGCGATGCTGGACATGCTGACCATTCGCCGCGAAACCAATAAAAAATTCGAAGAAATGTCGATTGCCATTATTGGCGATATCAAGCATTCACGTGTCGCGCGTTCAGATGTAGCCGCCTTGCAAACTTTAGGCTGTCAGGATATCCGGGTGATTGCACCGAATACCTTGCTGCCATTAGGCTTTGAAGAATATGGCGATGGTGTTCGTCTATTTAACAATATGGAAGACGGCATCAAAGACTGCGACGTGATCATTACCTTACGTATTCAAAACGAGCGGATTGATTCTCCGGCACTGGCCTCGCAAGCTGAGTTCTACAAAATGTATGGCTTGAATAAAGAACGTCTTGCCATGGCCAAACCGGATTGTATCGTGATGCATCCGGGACCAATGAACCGCGGCGTTGAAATCGACTCAAGTATTGCGGATGGTCCGCAATCTGTGATTTTGAAGCAGGTGACCAATGGTATTGCCGTGCGTATGGCGGTGTTGGCTTTATCGATGCAAGGCCAGTTACAAGAACAAGGTTTGATTGAAGCGATTGCGGGTTAAGGAATAAGTCATGACTATTGTAAAAATTGAAAATGTCCGTGTTCTTGATCCAATCCAAAACACTAATTCTATCCAGACCGTGTATCTGGAAAATGGAAAATTCGTTGCAGAAACAGCAGACGTCTCTGAAACGATTGATGGTCAAGGCAAATGGTTAATGCCAACCATGGTCGATTTGTGTGCGCGTTTACGTGAACCGGGTCAACAGCAACACGGTACGCTTAAGTCTGAAGGAAAAGCGGCACGTGAAAATGGCATTTTGCACGTATTTACGCCACCCGATTCAAAGCCAATCGTACAAGATAATGGTGCGCTGATTCACGGTCTGGTCGAAAAAGCCATGCTGGATGGTGGGATCTATCTTCAAGTGATTGGTGCGCAAACCCAAGGCTTAAATGGTCAACAACCGGCAAATATGGCGGGCTTGAAAAAGGGCGGTTGTACTGCGGTTTCCAATGCCAGTGCGCCGTTTGCCAATGATGATGTGGTACTGCGTACCCTTGAATATGCTGCAGGTTTAGACCTGACGGTGGTGTTCTATGCAGAAGAACCACAAATTGCCAAAGACGGCTGTGTGCATGAAGGGTTTATTGCATCACGTCAGGGCTTGCCGATGATTCCGGCACTGGCTGAAACCGTGGCGATTGCCAAATATCTGTTGATGATTGAATCAACCAAAGTACGAGCACACTTTGGTCTGTTGTCTTGTGGTGCTTCGGTGGAATTGATCCGTATTGCCAAGGAAAAAGGCTTACCAGTGACCTGTGATGTGGCCATGCATCAGTTACATCTGACCGATCATTTGATTGATGGATTTAACTCTCTTGCACATGTACGTCCGCCACTCCGTTCTGAACAGGACAAAGAATTACTGCGTCAGGGTGTAAAATCAGGTGTGATTGATGCGATTTGTACTCATCATGAACCGCTGAGCAGCTCTGCGAAAATGGCGCCGTTTGCTGAAACGCAGCCAGGATTCACTGCTTTTGATACCTATGTGCCTTTTGGTCTGCAACTGATTCGTGAGGGGTTGTTGACTCCACTGGAATGGGTGGAAAAAGTGACCCTAGCTCCGGCTCGTGTTGCACAAATGGCAGATCGATGGATAAATGAATCAGGCTGGGTGCTGCTAGATCCGGAACTGGAATGGACCCTGAATAAAGAAAGCATCGTGTCACAAGGTAAAAATACCCCGCTAATTAATCAAAAAGTGCTGGGTAAAGTGGTTCAAACTTTTGCTGCTTAAGTGATCCCAATTTTATAAAAGTCAGCTTCGGCTGGCTTTTTTTATTTTTTAAATTTTGTGTTGGTAAAATGAGTACTCAACAAAAATAGTGAAACTTTATGATATTCATACAATTATTTACATTTTCAAAAAATGGGGATCGTTACACTGATTAAATATTAAACATTAGAAAAATCAAAAGAATGGTGACGATTATGAATATAGACTTTATAGAACGCCTAAAAAGCGATGTTACGGCGATTGTGCTTCAAGGTGAAACCGAGCATTTATTTGCCAAAGATCAAGCTTTGGCTCAATTCTATCCCATATTTTTAAGTATATTGCGTTCACGTCCCGCCTGGATCGAGAATCTTGGTCAGCAACTTAATCCAAAAATTCATGAATTATTCAATGCAAACCCGGCACTCAAGCAGCAATTTCTCGATCAAGTGGATCAGAGCGCGCCGCAAGATGAAATAGAGCATACCTTGAACCGGTCAATTGTACCGACCATGAATTTTTTACAGACTGAAGCAGGTGCTTCGAGTCCGGAAGCGATTAGCCATTTGCTGGAAACCCACGCCGATTCGATTCAGCGCGCATTACCCCTTTGGGCTGGCCCTATTCTGGCAGCGCTTGGAGTTTCACCCTTGGCAGGGCAGAATTTAAATCAGGAACCTGTATTGGCGGAGCAGACCATCATTGTTCAGGAAGAAAGAAAAACCGGCTTTTTATGGCCGTTTATTATTTTTCTGATCCTGGCGGGTTTGATCCTGTTTTTGGTTCGTAGCTGCATGCAGGATGATGTTGAAGATTCAAATACCCAAGCGACCAGTGAAGTTGCTGCAGCTCAGCCTGCATCCTTGCGATTAAGTACAGGCAGTAATGGCGAAATTGTCAGTTGTCAATTACAGCTGAATAATCCGCAGTATATGGAAATTTTGCAAAACGAGATCAAACAGATCTTTAATTATAATATTGGTTGTGGGGCGCTGAGCAGTGAGGTTTATCATTCAGAATTTATTGATCAGGATACTATTCCGACTGTGTTGAGAACAATGCAGGGAATGCCAAATGTGTCACTTGACTGGATTGGCAATCAGGTTTCAGTGCGTGCAGCAACCAATGCAGAGGCCGAGCGTCTGGCAGCACAAATTCGTAGTCTGGCCAAAAATGTCACAGTGGTGACCCAGCAGCCGCTCAATAGAAGTGACGTGATTAATACCGCCAATAGTGAGGCAGAACAAGCCTTGGCCAGTATCAAGACCGATAATGTTAAAGCGCTGGATGTGGCGACTGCACTGAATTTACAGATCATTAATTTTGATACGGCATCGACTGAAGTTCCCGAGGTCAATAAATTGGTGCTGGATCAGGCTGCTGCATTATTGCAACGAGCACCGCATGTCATTCTGAAGGTTACAGGACATGCCGATGCTCAGGGTAGTGAAGCAGAAAATAAGGTGCTGTCTGTGCAACGAGCTCAAGCGATTACCAGTTATCTCGTTGGAAAAGGGGTCAATCCTGCACAGTTACAGGCAGTTGGCATGGGAGAGGATCAGCCGGTTGAACCCAATGCCACACCTGCCGGACAGTTTCAGAATCGTCGCGTGACCTTTGAGGTCGTGAATACCGAAACGGGAATTGTACGTGAAGTAGATGATGAAGGTGTAGTTGAGAAGACAGGAAATTAAGAGAGCGGCCTAAATAAAAAAGGACGAATTTTCGTCCTTTTTTATTATCTTAAATTAAGAAAATACCGGCGGGCTATAAGTCAATGTCCGACCAAGGAACCATAGCAGGAACAGTACCAAAGGCAGATGGAAAATCAACTGGGTCACCGTAAATCCAATCACATCTTTGGCTTTTAATTTCAGGATACCCAACATCGGCAGCATAAAGAAAGGGTTAATCAGATTAGGCAAGGCTTCGGCAGCATTATAAATCTGCACCGACCAGCCCAGATGCACTTTCAGGTCATGGGCTGCCTGCATCACATAGGGTGCTTCGATAATCCATTTGCCTCCACCGGATGGAATAAAGAAGCCCAGAATTGCTGAATAAAGTCCCATCACGATGGCAAAGGTTTCCTGAGAAGCAATCGAAACGAAAAATTCGGCAATGTAATGTGACAATGACAGATCGGCCGGGTTTAGCGCATTGGTCATCATAAAGGCAATACTGCCATACAGCGGAAACTGGATCAGTACCCCAGAAATGGCGGGTACGGCTTTGGATACCGCATTCAGGAAATTTCGCGGTGTACCGTGTAAGGCCACGCCCAAAATCAGGAAGATAAAGTTATAGGTATTTAAGCTGGAAATGGCCAGAATCGGATTGCTTTTGGAAAATTCGTTAAACATCCAGACTGCGCCCAGAATCACAATCAGAATGCTTAAAATGGGTGAATTTTCCAGCCAATCCCCCGGTCTTTTTTCGGCAGATACTTCCGGTTTTTCTTCTTCAATCTGAATCGGGAAGTGCTCAATGGTTTTAATGTCAGACCCTTTAGGTGCTGACCAGTAAGCAATCGCAATTGAAGCTACAATCAGTACCGCCGTCATGATCATGGATTGTGGCAGGAAAATGGTTTCGGTAAATGGAATCACGCCCGTCAGATTATAAATCGGTTCAGGCAGACTGCTTTTATTGGCCTGTAACTGTGCAGCTGAAGAACTGATGCCCAGTGCCCAGGTCGCACCCATCCCGATAATCGCGGCAGCCGCAGCAGCGCGGTAATCCATGTTAAGCTCTTTACGCTGTGCCAGTGCAATCACTAGGAGTGCAGTCAGTACAGTACTCATGGCCCAATTAATCAGAGAAATTAACAGGCTGACCGTGGCGACCAGGACAATCGCACCACGACCGGAATGTGGAAGGCGCGCCATTTTCTGGATCAGAAGCTGGACAGGCTTAGATACGGAAACCACATAACCGACCACGATCAGCATGCACATCTGCAAGGTAAAGGGAATCAGGCTCCAGAAGCCGTCTCCAAAGGAAATCGCGACATCCTGTGCGGGTGCACCAATTCCGATGGCGGCAATCGCCACAATGATGACGCCAAGCAGGGCAAAAATATAAGAATCCGGAAACCATTTTTCAGACCAGTCGCTGACGCGCAAGGCGAAGCGCTGCAAAATATTTTGTTGAGTTTGCATGATTAAAATCCATTTATTCTGCGATTATTATTTTGAAATGAAACAGCTATATATAAAAAAGCCCTTAAGATGCTTCATTCTTAAGGGCTGGCTGGATCAGGCAGCGTTACGTAGTAGCGCTACCCCCGTGACTTTTTGAATCTCTTCAAAACTGACCTCTGGTGCCAGTTCAACCAGTCGAATTCCATCAGGACTAACATCCAGTACACCGAGATCGGTAATAATCCGGTTCACCACAGCCTGGCCGGTAAGGGGCAGGCTACATTGCGGTACAATTTTCGGTGTACCATCTTTGGCGCAGTGTTCCATCAAGACCACGACCTTTTGTACACCCGCGACCAGATCCATGGCACCGCCCATGCCTTTGACCTTTTTGCCTGGAATCATCCAGTTGGCCAGATCACCAGTTTCGGACACTTCCATAGCACCCAGAATGGCAATATTGACATGACCGCCACGGATCATGGCAAAGGAGTCGGCACTTGAGAAAAATGAAGCACCTTTTCGCGCGGTAACCGTCTGTTTACCGGCATTGATCAGGTCGGCATCCACTGTCTCCTCGGTTGGAAATTCGCCAATCCCCAGCAGGCCATTTTCCGACTGCAGCCAGACATTGATATTTTCCGGAATATAGTTCGCGACTAGCGTCGGCAGGCCAATCCCTAGATTGACGTAGAAACCATCTTCAAGCTCTTGTGCCGCGCGCTGCGCCATTTCATTACGTGTCCAAGCCATGATCAAGCCTCCGCCTTTAAAGTCATCTGTTCAATACGTTTTTCCGGTTGAGCATTCAGGACTATCCGGTTCACATAAATTCCCGGAAGATGGATTTCGTCCGGATCCAGCACGCCAATTTCGACAATCTCTTCGACTTCAGCAATGGTAATTTTGCCGGCCATGGCACAGACCGGATTAAAGTTCTGGGCGGTTTTACGGAAAATCAGGTTGCCGGCTTTATCGGCCTTATAGGCTTTAACCAGAGCAACATCAGCTGTTAAAGATTCTTCCAGAATGTAAAACTTGCCATTAAATTCACGGACATCCTTACCTTCAGCGATCACGGTTCCGACACCCGTCGCCGTATAAAAAGCCGGAATACCGGCACCGCCAGCACGTAATTTTTCTGCCAGTGTACCCTGTGGGGTCAGCTCAACTTCCAGTTCGCCATTTAAATATTGACGTTCGAATTCCTTGTTTTCACCGACATAAGAGGAGATCATTTTTTTAATCTGTTTTGTTTCCAGTAAAAGCCCCAGACCGAAGCCGTTTACACCGGCATTATTGGAAATACAGGTCAAATTTTTGGCACCAGTTTCTTTTAGGGCCGTGATCAAAGCTTCTGGAATACCACATAGGCCGAAACCACCGACAGCCAGAGTATGACCATCTTGCACCACATCCTTTAAGGCGGATTGAGCGCTGTCATAAACCTTGTTTGACATCTTGTCACCTCTATTGTTATTACAGCAGACTTAAATCTGCTGTTTATATCCTTATGGGTTGCTTAAGTTTATTTTGCTCAAGCATGATTATTGTTAAGCACAGGCTTTTTGCCAGTAGGCATTGGCATAATTGGATGGATTATTGCGCTGCAAGACTTCACTGATATTACGACTGGCCTGCATCAGTGCATCCAGCTGAATACCGGTTTCAAAGCCCATATTCGAGAGCAGGTAATACAGGTCTTCGGTCGAGACATTGCCAGATGCACCTTGGGCATAAGGACAG
Organism: Acinetobacter lwoffii; assembly: GCF_024129855.1. Lineage (GTDB taxonomy): Bacteria > Pseudomonadota > Gammaproteobacteria > Pseudomonadales > Moraxellaceae > Acinetobacter > Acinetobacter lwoffii_L. The sequence goes on along the minus strand of NZ_JAMXXC010000008.1, from coordinate 60,918 downwards.
CCACCCAGTCCAGCAATGGAGGAGTCAAAGACCCGAATGCCTTGCAACAGTGACTGATAAATATTGGCAATCGCCATGCCGTAGGTATTATGGAAATGACCGGCCAGCACTTTGGCATCAAGTTCAGCCAAACAAGCTTCCCAGACATTTTTCACCCGATCCGGTGTTGCTGTGCCAATGGTTTCACCCAACGACACTTCATAGCAGCCCATCTCCAGCAAACGCTGCGTGACTTTCACCACCTGCTTGGGATCAATCGCACCTTCATAAGGACAGTCCACCATACAGGAGACATAACCGCGTACCTTGATGTCATTGGCTTTGGCGGCTGACATCACATCGGCAAACTTCTCAAAACTTTCATCAATCGAGCAGTTGATATTTTTGCGGGTAAAGCTTTCAGAAGCAGCGGTAAATACTGCCACTTCCTTGCAACCCACAGCCAGTGCCGATTCAAAACCTTTCAGATTCGGGGTTAACAAACTGAACTGAATATTCGGATCTTGGGGTAGGCTGGCAAAGAGCACATCACTGTCAGCCATTTGCGGTACCCATTTGGCTGAAACGCAGGAGCCGACTTCGATGGACTGCAGACCGGTTTTCATCAGGTCCAAAATCAGGTTTTTCCGGTCATCCAATGTCAAAGGTGTTTTTTCATTTTGCAGGCCATCGCGTGGTCCGACTTCTACGATTTTGACAAAATCCGTCATGCTACTTCCTCCGCCAGTGGCTGGAATTCGACCAGTTCATCACCAGCTTTGACTTGATCACCTTTCTGGAAATATGAACTTGCAATGATGCCGTCATGCGGTGCACGAATTGAATATTCGATCTTCATGGCTTCCAGCGTCATCAGTACATCATCTTTTTTGACTTTGTCATTGGCTGCCACGAGCACTTGGGTAATGACACCTGGCATTGGCGCGATCAGATTATTTTCCGTGCCTTGTTCATCCTGATTATTAAAATCAGACTTCAGGTAATTGAACTTATAGCTTTGACCATTCTGGAATAGGGTAATGCCTTGCTCACTCTGGCTAAAAGCCAGTTTTTGCTGTTTACCCGCCAGTTGGAAGGCTAAAGTATGGGCATCGACGAGTTGACCCTGAATCTGAATTTGCTGACCGTTATAGCTGGCAACAAAGCCTTGATCTTGGGTGCTGAACTGAATTTTCAGGTTAATGCCATTGCGTTGTAATTGCACTGTATGGCTATTTTGCTGGTTCAGGCGCCAGAATGCTTTTTGCTGCCACACCGGATTGCTTGGAACGGGATTCTGTGCTTGACGTGCCAGGAGTTCAATCAGTGCGGCACTGACCACCAGTTCGGCACTGATATCCGCAGAAGGTTTGAGCAGGAATTCCTCTTCACGCTGAATCAGGCCAGTATCTAAATGTGCATTTTTGAATGAGTCGCACAGCACTAGCCGGTCAAGGAAAGCGATATTATTGCTCAGACCATCGACATGGAACTGACCTAATGCATGGTGCATCTGGGTTAGGGCTGCTTCACGGTTTTTGCCCCAGACAATCAGTTTGGCAATCATCGGATCATAATAAGTGCTGATCTCGTCGCCTTCGACAATACCGCTATCGACACGGACATGGTCATTTTGCTCTGGATAATGCAGGTAGCTGATCTGACCAATCGCAGGAATAAAGCCTTTTTCCGGTTCTTCGGCATAAACACGGGCTTCGAGTGCATGTCCATGAATCTGCAATTCATGCTGCTGCTTCGGTAAAGGTTCACCAAAAGCCACGCGCAATTGCCATTCCACTAGATCCTGTCCGGTAATCATTTCAGTCACCGGATGTTCAACCTGAAGACGGGTATTCATTTCCATGAAGTAAGCTGTACCGTCTTGCTCCACGATAAACTCGACTGTACCGGCACCGACATAATTTACTGCACGCGCAGCATCGATTGCCGCCTGACGCATCGCCTCCAGTTTGTCTTCCGGCATTTTCGGTGCAGGCGCTTCTTCCAACACTTTCTGATGGCGACGCTGTACCGAGCAATCACGTTCGAACAGATGTACATAATTGCCGTGGGTATCACCAAACACCTGCACTTCAATATGACGTGGCTGAATCACATAACGTTCAATCAGAACGTCTTCATTGCCAAAACTTGAACGTGCTTCACTCTTGCATGAAGCAAGCGAGCTAAGAAAATCTTCGCTGCGTTCCACCAGACGCATGCCTTTACCGCCACCGCCGGCACTGGCCTTGATCAGTACTGGATAGCCAATATTGTCTGCCTGCTGTTTCAGGAAGTCGGCATCCTGATTGGTACCATGATAGCCGGGGGTTAAAGGCACACCGGCTTTTTCCATCAATGCTTTAGAGGTGGCTTTAAGACCCATCGCCAGAATGGCTGCTACCGGTGGACCAATAAAAGTGATGTTATTGGCTTGGCATGCTTCGGCAAACTGGTCATTTTCAGACAGGAAGCCATAACCCGGGTGAATCGCTTGAGCACCGGTCGTTTTTGCCGCCTGAATAATGCGTTCAATCTGTAAATAGCTTTGTGCAGCTGGCGACTCACCAATATAGATCGCTTCATCGGCCAGTTTGACATGCTGTGCCTGCGCATCGGCATCGGAGTAGACAGCAACGGTGGCAATCCCTAATTTCTTCGCTGTACGAATGACACGGCAGGCAATTTCACCACGGTTGGCAATTAAAATCTTTTCAAACATCGTAGGATCCTTCTCGTTGTTATGCCGTGGTCTTGATCCAGGCCGGGCTTTGTTTGTTCAAAAATGCATTCAGTCCATTTTTCGCCTCATCTCCCTGGCGAACATGGGCAATATGCTGTGCGGTTTTAAGCAGTAAATCTTCGGTTAAAACCTGTTGGTCAACCAGTTGAATCAGCTGTTTTGAGGCATTCTGTGCAGTAGGTCCACCGAGTAATAATGCTTCAACAATTTCATCAATTTTGCTGTCGAGCTGTTCTGGAGAGGTGACTTCATGTGCCAGTCCAATGCTTTTGGCTTGTTCTGCTGAAATCCGCTCGGCGGTCAGGAAATAACGTGATGCTTGACGAGCCCCAATCGCGCGAATCACATAAGGGCTGATGGTCGAAGGCGCCAGACCTAAACGTACTTCCGACGTCGCAAACTTGGCATCTGTACTGGCGATGCAAATATCACAGGCCGAAGCCAAACCCATGCCGCCGCCAAAAGCAATACCATGTACCCGGGCAATGGTCGGCTGTTTCAAGGTTGCCAGACTTTGCAGCATTTTTGCCAGTTTGAGCGCATCCGCTTCGTTATCTGCTTGAGAAGCCTGACCGGCCTGTTTCATCCAGTTCAGGTCAGCACCTGCAGAAAAACTTTTGCCACGACCTGCCAGAATCACGACACGCACATCGTCACGGTTATTGAGAGACTGGAAGCAAGTATGCAGTTCTTCAATCACCTGGGTATTAAAAGCATTGTGCAGTTCGGCACGGTTAATCCAGACTGTCGCGACCTGATCCTGCTGTTCGAGCTGTAAAAATTGATATGTCATTTTGTCACCTCTTACATGCGGAACACGCCGAATTTGGTTGGCTGGATTGGCGCATTCAGGGCCGCAGCCAGACTTAAGGCTAGAACTTCACGCGATTGCGCTGGATCAATCACACCATCATCCCATAAACGTGAAGATGCATAATAAGGATGGCCCTGGCGTTCGTACTGGTCACGAATTGGCTGTTTAAACTGGTCTTCTTCTTCAGCTGACCAGCTGCCACCTTTTTGTTCAATCTGGTCGCGTTTTAAGGTCGACAAAACGCTGGATGCCTGTTCACCGCCCATCACTGAAATACGCGAGTTTGGCCAGGTCCACATAAAGCGCGGCGAATAAGCACGACCACACATACCATAGTTGCCGGCACCAAAAGAACCGCCAATCACTAGAGTCAACTTAGGTACATTGGCATTGGCGACGGCCATCACCAGCTTGGCACCATTTTTGGCAATGCCTTCATTTTCATACTGGCGGCCGACCATAAAGCCGGTAATGTTTTGCAGGAAAATTAGTGGAATATTGCGCTGGGTACACAGCTCAATAAAATGTGCGCCTTTTTGGGCTGACTCGGAAAATAGAATGCCATTATTGGCAATAATCCCGACCGGCATGCCATAGAGCTTGGCAAAACCGGTCACCAGGGTAGTGCCGAAACGTGCCTTGAACTCGTCAAAACGTGAACCGTCGACAATACGGGCTATCACTTCACGGATATCAAAAGGCTTACGCGCGTCACTCGGCACAATGCCGTACAGTTCCGAACAGTCAAATAGCGGCGCTTCGATTTCATCTGCGGTCTTGTTTGGCTTTTTGTTCAGGTTGGCCACGATGTTGCGGGCAATCGCAATCGCATGTTCATCGTTTTCAGCCAGATGATCAGCCACGCCAGACAAACGGGTATGCACATCACCACCACCGAGATCCTCACTAGACACCACTTCACCAGTAGCTGCCTTAACCAGAGGAGGGCCGCCGAGGAAGATCGTGCCCTGATTGCGGACAATAATGGTTTCATCTGACATGGCAGGAACATAAGCACCACCGGCAGTACAGCTACCCATCACCACTGCAATCTGAGCGATACCTTGGCTCGACATACGTGCCTGATTGTAGAAAATACGGCCGAAGTGATCGCGGTCTGGAAATACTTCATCCTGTAAAGGCAAATATGCACCGCCTGAATCCACCAGATAGATACAGGTCAGATGGTTCTGTTCGGCAATTTCCTGGGCACGTAAATGCTTTTTCACTGTCAATGGATAATAAGTACCGCCTTTCACCGTAGCATCATTGGCGATGATCATGCAGGTCACACCGTTGACCTGACCAACACCAGCGACCACACCTGCGGCAGGCACATCATCCTGATAAACCTGATAGGCAGCCAGCTGACCAATTTCCAGAAAAGCGGTTCCTGGATCAATCAGGTGATTAATCCGTTCACGTGGTAACAGCTTGCCGCGATCTAAATGTTTTTGGCGGGCAGTTTCGCCGCCACCGAGGGCAATCTTTTCAACTTTCTGTTTCAGGTCATCCACCAGTTGCAGCATGGCAGTCTGGTTGGTTTTAAACTCTTCACTACGTATATTGATTTTGCTCGATAACTGATTCATGACGAACATCCTTGTTTTATTCTAAGTGTTAAGATTTAGGCTGTTTCGTTGAAAAGTTCACGGCCAATCAGCATGCGGCGGATTTCTGAAGTACCGGCGCCAATTTCATACAGTTTGGCATCGCGCCATAAACGGCCTGCAGCAAACTCGTTGATATAACCGTTACCACCTAAAGTCTGAATGGTTTCACCCGCCATCCAGGTCGCTTTTTCAGCAGCATATAAAATGGCACTGGCAGCATCTTTACGCAGACTACGGCTATGTTCCGCTTTGTCACATTCAGCACCGACCGCATAAACCAGTGCCTTACATGCCAGCCAGGTCGAATACATGTCGGCAATTTTGCCCTGCATCAACTGGAATTCACCTAGCGCCTGACCAAACTGTTTACGGTCATGAATATATGGAATCACTGTATCCATACAGGCATCCATAATCCCCAGTGGGCCAGCGCTCAATACAGCACGTTCATAGTCCAGACCACTCATCAAGACCTTGGTGCCATTACCGACGCCGCCCATGACGTTTTCTTTCGGAACTTCAACATTGTCAAAAAACAGCGGATAAGTGTTTGAACCACGCATGCCGAGTTTGTCCAAATGGGTGCCGTGGCTAAAACCTGGCATATTTTTCTCAACCAGAAACGCAGTCATGCCTTTGGCACCGGCTTGCAAATCGGTTTTTGCATAGACCACCAGGACATCGGCATCGCCACCATTGGTGATCCACATTTTTGAACCATTCAACAGGTAGTGATCGCCTTTGTCTTCTGCTTTCAGTTTCATGCTCACCACATCCGAGCCTGCATTCGGTTCAGACATTGCCAAGGCACCGACATATTCACCTGAAATCAGTTTAGGCAGATAACGCTGTTTCTGTTCTTCAGTACCATTTCGCTTAATTTGGTTTACACATAGGTTAGAATGTGCGCCATAGGACAGCCCAATGGATGCAGAAGCACGGGAAATTTCCTGCATGGCAATGATGTGCGCCAGATAACCAAAATTTGAACCGCCATATTCCTCACTGACTGTCAGCCCGAGCAGGCCCATCTCGCCAAATTTTTTCCAAAGGTGAGCAGGGAACTCGTTGTCACGGTCAACCTGTTGAGCAATCGGGGTAATTTCTTTGGCGCAAAATGCGGCCACTGAATCACGAAGCGCTATTAGAGTTTCATCCAAACCGAAATCCAAGCTTTGTAAATTCATTCTTCATCCATCCTGAGGTTATATTTGTTGTGTCCAAAAAAGCATTGTTGTTGTGCTTGTGGTTTTAACATACAACGAAAAAATAAAAAAGTGAATCTATATTCACAAAATGATTTACAATTCATTTTATCTTGTTGAGATTAATTTTATGAGTTATAAAAGATCATCATTGATGCAGGAACGAATGGAACAAAATCGCCTGTCGATTTTGGAATCTGCTCGTGAACTGATTATTCAAGGGGGCTTGAAGGAGGCATCGATTCAGGCGATTGCAGAACGCGCAGGCGTTTCTACAGGGCTGGTCTATCGATATTTCGAAAGCAAAAGCCAGATTTTAATTGAGGTTTTGTCGGCCGCGATTCAGCATGAAGCCGGAATTCTGAACCATATTGCCGAGTCAGATTTATCGCCAAAACTGAAATTGCAAAAATCTGTTACAACTTTTGTCAAGCGTGCCATGAATAGCCCCCAATTGGCGTATTCACTGATGTTCGAACCGGTTGATCCGGAAATGGAACATGAGCGTTTTCGCAGTAAGCAGCTGCTTAAGCAGAGCATTAAGGAAATTCTGGCCGAAGGAAAGGTCAATGGAGAATTCGAATTTGAAGATTTGAATACGGCAGCGTTGGGCGTGGTTGGTGCCATGACCTTTGTCGTGATTGAACCTTTAAATCCGTCCCGCAATGTGATGTTTGATCAGAAATATAAGGATCACTTTGTCAAACAGATTGCCGATTTTTGTGTTAACGCAGTACGTGGACAGGAGGAAAATTTACAAGCATAAACGCACAAGAAACCGGTACACAGACAAGGTCGTCGTGGTCATAAAACAATTAGTAAAGTTGAAAATCAGAATTACAAAGAATCAAGGAGATCGATTCAATGACACAAGTACGGTTAAGCTATGCCTATGGAACCAGCAGCCAGCCTTTATTGGGCATGACGATTGGTGAAAAATTTGATCAGGCTTGCGAGCAGTATGCAGAACGTGATGCGGTAGTGAGTTTGCATCAGAACATACGCCTCAGTTACCGGCAGCTACAGGATCAGGTCAATGCCTTTGCCTGTCAGCTGCTGAAACTGGGTATGCAAAAAGGTGACCGTCTGGCAATCTGGTCGCCGAACTGTGTGGAATGGACCATTACCCAGTTTGCGGCCTTCAAGGCAGGCATTATTCTGGTGAACCTGAATCCGGCCTATAAAAGCAATGAGCTTGAATATGTGCTAAACAAGGTCTCCTGTAAGGGACTGGTGATTGCAGCGCAGTTTAAGACGACGGACTATCAGGAAATTCTGACTAAAATTGCACCTGAGCTGATGCAGACTGAAAGTAAATTCCTCAATGCAGAGCGCTTGCCGCATTTAAAGCATGTGATTAAAATTGATGATCAGCAGCATACCGGCATCCACCGTTTTCAGGATTTACTAAGCTCGCCTAGTGCGCAAGAGTTGGAACAACTGCAACAGATCTCCAGTGAATTGCAGTTTGATGAAACGATTAATATCCAGTTTACCTCGGGCACTACGGGCAATCCGAAAGGCACCATGCTGACCCATAATAATATTTTAAATAACGGGTACTTTGTTGGCGAAGCCATCCATCTAGGGCCGGAAGACCGTGTCTGTATTTCAGTTCCTTTATTTCACTGCTTTGGTATGGTGATGGGTAATCTGGCCTGTATTACGCATGGTTCTGCCATGATTTATCCGTCTGCCGTGTTTAATCCATTAGAAACCTTAAAAGCCATTCAGCAGGAAAGATGTACCGCGGCTTATGGTGTGCCGACTATGTTTATTGCGGTGCTGGAACATGAACAGTTTGACGAGTTTGATCTGTCCAGTCTGCGTACCGGGATTATGGCGGGTAGTCCATGTCCGCAGGAAATTATGCAGCGCGTGATTGAACGGATGCATATGTCTGAAATCACGATTTGTTATGGCATGACTGAAACCGCACCCGTCAGTGCACAAAGCTCAACGGCAGACAGTGTCGAGCGACGTGTTAGTACGGTTGGCCGGGTACATCCGCATCTGGAAGTTAAAATTGTCGATGAAAATGGCAAGGTGGTGCCACGCGGTCAATTGGGCGAGCTATGTGTACGCGGTTATTCCGTCATGCTCGGTTACTGGGAAGACCAGGACAAAACTCAGGAAGTGATTGATGCTGCACGCTGGATGCATACCGGTGATATCGCTGAAATGGATGATGAAGGCTTTGTGAAAATCAAGGGTCGAATCAAGGATGTCGTCATTCGTGGCGGAGAAAACCTGTTCCCGAAAGAAATCGAAGATTTCCTTTATACCCATCCTGCCGTTTCAGATGTACAGGTGATCGGTGTGCCAGACCATAAATATGGTGAGGAACTTTGTGCTTGCATCATCCTGCATGAAAATGATCCGTGTACTGAGGAAACTATCCGTCAGTATTGTAAGGAGCATATTTCTCACAATAAAGTGCCGCGCTATGTGCGTTTCTTTCAGGAATTTCCAATGACGGCTTCAGGTAAGGCACAGAAGTTCAAATTGCGTGAATTTATGCGTGAAGAGCTGAACTTGAAAGAGATTGCTTAAATTGTATTGATGCGATTCTTAAATGGGGCAAAGCAGTATTTAATGCATGCATTGCCTCCATTTGTATAACGGTTTCGATATCAATGTTTAGGCTTTTCTTACTTTTGATGGGCCAAAAGTAAGCAAAATCCCTTTATTTTGCTGAAGGGACTTCCATGTCCCTCAGCAAAATGGCGACATCCATGTCGCCGGGTCTATGATCAAATTTCAAGAAAACAGTAAATAAGATCAAGCTACAAGATTTAAATATTCAATCTATCTAAATACCCGCCTGAGTTTTAGATTCGTGCATAGATTTAGAGTAAAAATATGGCAAAAAACTTTCACAGTGAAGTCGTGGTCGTCAGTTATGACGATCATATCCGTAAACTGATTCCCGGTTATGAACTGGTGCATCAGCAGATTGAAGCAATTCTCAGCACTGAACTCCCAGAAACCGCACATATATTAATAGTGGGTTGCGGAACAGGTTATGAATTGTCGTATTTATTAGAGCAACATCCAGACTGGACCTTTACTGCAATTGATCCATCAGCAGCCATGCTGAAACAGGCTAGTAAAAATCTGAATTCTATAGATCGACAAAGGGTGCAATTCATCCAAAGCACGATTCAAGATTTGAATCAGCCGGATACTTTCGATGCCGCATTGGCCATTCTGGTGGCTCATTTCATTCCAAATTCCGAAAAAAACGGATTTTTTCAGGCTATCCATCAGTGTCTTAAAACCAACGGTCTTGCATTGACCTATGACCTGATGCAACCCGAAGATCAGCAAGACATCAAAATTATGCAGAAGCTGGCACAGCAGACAGGGTTAAGCATGGTGCAAAGTAGCAAGATGATTGAACGCTTGGAGCAGGATTTTCACTTGTTATCTGCGCAAAATTTTACAGCACTTTTAACCAAAGTCGGATTTAAACAGTGCAAAATTTATTGTCAAATCATGAATTATCATGGCTTTTTGCTCAGAAAATAAAGATCAAAGAACTTTTTGCAAATTCTAAAGTTTAAGAGAATATTCAGGGAAGTATTAAAACAATGTCGGCATATTACAGTTTTATTCAGCGCGAACAGCATGCAGATGGCAGTACTACGGCTTATTACCGTTCTAATATTCATGCACAAGGTGCGTGGAATCCGCATGAGCAGCACATGGCGCCAGCCACCGGTATTCTATGCGTCGAACTGGAACAGTTTCAGCCACGTGCTGACATGCGTATTGGTCGGGTCGGGCTGGATATTTTTGGCCTGATAGCCTTTGGTGAATTTTCGATTACCACACGCATGATCCGTCCGGGTAAAACCATTGAACTGGTTGAAGCTGAAATGTGTGCCAATGGTAAAACCTGTATCGTGGCACGCGCGTGGAGAATGCTAACTTCAAATACCACGGCCATTGCTGGAGTGGAAGATTTTCCGATCGAAAGTCCAGAATATTTACCGGTTTGGGAGGGTATGCGCTGCTGGCCGGGCGGTTATATCCAGAGTATTGAAACCCGGGCACATGCTGACCATCGTGCAGGCAAGGGCATTGTCTGGCTAAGAAATTCGCTGGACATGGTAGAAGGTCAACCGACGACAGACTTTAGTCGTTTGCTCGGTATGGTCGATACGGCCAATGGCATTGTGCCACGTCAGGACCCGAATTCCGGTTGGGGATTTCCGAATCTGGACCTGCAGATTCATATGCACCGTCTGCCGCAGGGTAAATGGCTGGGACTGGAAGTGGTGCAGCAATATGGTGAAGATGGTATCGGTCTGACTAGCGGGATTCTGCATGATGTTCATGGACCTTTTGGCCGAAGTGAACAGATTCTGACCCTGCGAAAGTTCTAAAGCCTATTCAAAAACATCAAGGCCAATTGCCTCAATCTTTATTTATTGGCATGCTGTGCGTAATTTATCAGGAAGAACAGCAGATGCGGATCAGTATGATTGGGGCAGGGCGAGTGGCATATCATCTTGCCCTGGTATTGTCAGCACAACATGAGATCGTACAGATCTACAGTCGAACCCTAGAAAAAGCACAGCAACTGGCTGAGCAATTCAACGCTCAGGCAATCGCTCAGCCTGAACAGCTGAGTCATGAGGTGGATCTGGTCATTATCGCGGTCAGTGATCAGTCGATTGCCAGCGTCATTGAACGGATTCATCCGCATTTGCAGCAGAACCTGATCGTACATACCTCTGGCAGTACCCATCTCGATTTACTGAAAAATGTGCATGTGCGTGCAGGCGTATTTTATCCTTTGCAGACCTTTAGTCTGGAACGCCAGATTGATTGGCAGCAGACGCCACTATTTATTGAGGCGGAGAATGAACAGGACCAAATCCTGTTATTAGAACTGGCAAATAGCCTAAGCAATCGTGTTTATACTTATAATTCTAGTCAACGTCTCAGTTTGCATCTTGCAGCGGTATTTGCCTGTAACTTTGCCAATTATTGTTATGACATGGGCAAGCAGGTGGTTGATGCACAACAGGTCGATTTTAGTTTGTTGTATCCCTTGATGCTGGAAACCGCCAGTAAAGCCACGCAGAATGATCCCAAACAAATGCAGACCGGCCCAGCGATGCGTGGTGATCAGAATATCTTGAATATGCATCAGCAGATGTTAGCTAATATGCAGCGGGAAGATTTGCAAAATGTCTATCAGTTGTTGAGCCAGCAGATCCTAGAACGTCATCGAAAATAAAAGAGCCGGATTTTTTAGTCTAAAATAAAATACTCAATTCTTTTTCCTCTTTAATTTTGGTGAAAAATGAAAAGAAAAAATAATAAAAAATGGAAATAGTATAAAGATGAAAATCTATTTTTCTTCTTAAGTGTTATTTTGGGTGCATTTGTCTTTATATATAAGTGGATTGCAAAATTTCTCCCATAAAAAAGCGCTGATTAATCAGCGCTTTTTTTGAATCTTGGATTAAGAAATTTTCTTGAAGATAAAATCATTAATCTTGTGACCGGCTTCAATCCCGCGACGTTCAAACTTGGTTTGCGGACGCCATTCTGGACGAGGGTAGCTGTTGCCTTTGCCCGCCAGATTTTCCAGTCGTGGACGTTCTTCCAATACTTCAATCATCCATTCCGCATACGGTTCCCAGTCCGTTGCAGCATGGAAAGTTCCGCCAAGTTCTAGCTTTTGCTCCACCAGTGGCATACGGTCATGCGAAACAAAACGGCGTTTAAAATGACGCTTTTTCTGCCATGGATCCGGGAAATACAATTGCACAGTATTGATACTATTGTCTGGCATTTCACGTAATACCTGAATTGCATCAGCATCCAGCACACGTAAGTTCGTTAGGCCTTCAACACCTGCTTCATACACGCACTGCGCAATTCCAGGTACATGGACCTCAATCCCGACAAAGTTTCGCTCAGGATTGGCTTTGGCCATCAATACCAGTGAACGGCCCATACCAAAACCGATTTCTACAGTCAAAGGACGTTCAGGATGTTCAAAGTGCTCACGCAAATCACCGACTGGATATTCCAAAATTAAGTGACCATATTGTTCAAGCGCAGTACGTTGAGAGGTGTTTAGCGGCATTGAGCGGCGCATAAACGTCACGATTTCACGGTGCTCGCTTAAGTTTTCCAGCTCCACGACTTGCTGGTCTAATTGATCGTTCGACATAACTTTGGCAAATCTAAAAATTCAGAATGCGGTATTTTAAGTCCTGAGCCGAGCAAGTCAAACTTTTCTCGGTATTTCTCCATAAAAATCGGCAAGATCTTCCAGATAAAATAAAAGAGCCAATTGAAGCTCTTTTATTAATCACCGTTCATCAGCTACTAAAACGGTCAATCAGTGTACTGCTGGCTTCATTTAAACCGATTATCCTTACATCTATACCTTGGGCTTTAAACTTCTGAATCACGTTATTCAGCATATTTACCGAAGTCACGTCCCAGATATGCGCGTGGGTTAGATCCAGTTCGACATGCTCAAGCTTCTCTTTAAAATCAAAGAACTGATAGAATTTTTCTGTACTGCTAAAGAAAATCTGTCCGGAAATAACATAGCTACGTGAATGAGCCGAATTCAAATGCGTATAGACATGTACGGTTCTTTCCAGTTTATTGATAAAGAACAGAGCAGAAAGCAGTACGCCGACAAATACACCCAATGCCAGATTGTGAGTGGCAAGCACGACAATAATCACAGCAATCATCACGGTATTAAATTCCAGTGGATGCTTGCTAAACTGTTTGATCGCTCCCCATTGAAAGGTGGTAAATGCCACCATAATCATGATGGCAACCAGCGCTGCCATTGGAATATAAGCCAGCCAGTCTTTCAGAAATACCACGAGACATAGCAGAAACACACCAGCGACCAGAGTCGATAAACGGGTACGTGCCCCTGAAGACACATTGATAATTGACTGGCCGATCATGGCACAACCGGCCATCCCGCCCATAAAGCCGCTGACAATATTGGCCATACCCTGACCACGACATTCCTGATGACGGTCACCTTCAGTTCCGGTCACTTCATCAATGACTGTAGTGGTCATCATGCTTTCCAGCAAACCGACAGTCGCCAAGGTAAAGGAATAAGGCAGGATAATTTGCAAGGTTTCCAGATTGAGTGGAATTTCTGGAATCAGGAATACTGGCAAAGTATCCGGGAATTGTCCAAGATCGCTCACGGTACGCATATCTGCACTTAACAACAGCGCCAACCCGCTTAATACGATAATACAGATTAAAGGTGAGGGAATGGCTTTGCCAATTTTCGGGATATACGGAAACAGATAAATAATTGCCAGACCAATCGCAATAAACAGATAACCGGTGCTATCCATCCGGTTAATTTCCGGGATTTGTGCCACAAATATCAGGATCGCCAAGGCATTCAAAAATCCGTATACCACCGCCTGCGATACAAAGCGCATTAATTTAGCGACTTTAAAATAACCCGCAATGACCTGAATGATGCCGGTCAGAATTGTGGCAGCCAACAGATATTGCAAACCATGTTCTTTTACCAAGGTAATCATCAAAAGTGCCATTGCGCCTGTAGCCGCAGAGATCATGGCAGGACGACCACCAAAAAAGGCAATGGATACTGCAATGCAGAAAGAGGCATATAAACCGACTTGCGGATCGACACCGGCAATGGCAGAGAAGGCAATTGATTCAGGAATCAGGGCAAGTCCCACCACCAGACCTGCCAATACATCTGTGCGGATATTGGAAAACCATTCTTCTTTTTTCAGGCTAATCACGAAATATCATCTAAATTTGGAAAACCTGTGTATGTTAAACAGATAGAGATAAAAATCTACACAAGATTGACTTGCAAAAGCCCGGAATATCCTGAATATTGAATGAGTAACTGCCCCAAAATGACAGTTACGCTTTTTTGCAATTTACAGGTTTGATCACTTGAAAGTTTGTCAGAAGCGATTTAAAACATTGAGAAGTGTATAACAAGGATCAGAAATGAAGCTTTACTATTCGCCAGGTGCCTGCTCACTGGCAGCACATATTATTTTAAATGAAATTAATGTCGATTTTGATTTGGAACGTGTTGATTTAAAAACACATAAAACAGAAAAAGGTACGGATTATTACGAAGTTAATCCTAAAGGCTATGTACCAGCGTTAGAAATTAACCCTGGTCTGATCCTGACAGAAAATGTTGCAATTCTACCGTTTCTTGCTCAACACGATCCAAAACAAGATTTGATTCCACCATCGGGCATGGGACGTGCCAAAGTGCTGGAATGGTTAGGTTATCTGAACTCTGAACTACATGATGCCTATGCGGTGTTCTTCGGTGGCAAGTTATCCGACGATGAAAAGAAAAAAGCCTATGCGGAGATTGATCGTCTATTGAGTTATATCGATAAAGCTATCGGTGAATCGGACAATGATTATCTGGTGGATGATAACTTTGGGCCTGCGGATGCCTATCTATTTGTCTTGACCAACTGGTCGAACCAGATTGAGCATGATCTGAGTCCATATAAAAATATTATTCATATCCGTAATAAGGTGGCAGAACGTCAGTCTGTACAGATTGCCATGCGTGATGAAGGTCTGATTCCTTAATTACTGGAAAAAATAAAGGACTCAATTGAGTCCTTTATTTTTGTTGATGAAAATTTATTTAAAGAAATAGCCGGTTTCCGGCGAGCTGGCATTGGCCATACGCTTGCGCGGCATACGGCCTGCAAGAAAAGCTTCTCGGCCTGCTTCAACGGCTTTTTTCATCGCAGATGCCATCAAGACCGGATTTTGCGCTGCCGCAATCGCTGTATTCATGAGTACGCCGTCACAGCCCAGTTCCATCGCAATCGCAGCATCACTGGCTGTACCGACACCGGCATCGACCAGAACCGGGACTTTGGCATTTTCCTTGATGATTGACAGGGTGTGTGGATTCAGAATGCCCAGACCAGAACCAATCAGGCTACCCAGTGGCATAATCGCGACACAGCCCATGCTTTCCAGCTCTTGCGCCACGATCGGATCATCCGAGGTATAAACCATGATCTCAAAGCCATCGTCAATCAAGGTGCGAGCGGCTTTCAATGTTTCAGTCACGTTTGGATAAAGCGTTTTTTCATCACCTAAAACTTCAAGTTTGACCAGATTGTGGCCATCGAGCAACTCACGCGCCAGCATACAGGTGCGGACGGCACTATTGGCATCGAAGCAACCTGCAGTATTCGGCAAAATGGTATATTTTTCCGGAGGAATCACTGATAGCAGATTCGGCTGGTCAGGATCTTGGCCAATATTGACCCGGCGAATAGCGACAGTGACAATCTCTGCACCACTGGTTTCAATGGCCTGCTGAGTTTCATTTAAATCTTTGTATTTGCCCGTGCCTACCAAAAGGCGTGACTGGAATTGGCGTGAACCAATCTGTAATAAATCTTGCATAATTGTCCCGAGTATTAGCCGCCACCGACCGCGTGAATAATTTCTATTTTGTCTGTATCGCAAATTGGCGTATCGCCCAATCTGCTTTTAGGAATAATCATTTCATTGACTTCAACTGCAAAACGCTTACCCTCAAGCGCCATACTCTGAATCAGTTCCAGCAGATTCTTGCAGTGAGTTTCCTGTTGTTCGCCATTGATGTAAATCATCATTCTAGCAACCCTCCATGATTAAGTGTTGTTCAAACTTATCTGGCGTATTTTAAAGCATTCCAGGCCAGAATTAACCATCCGGCAATCATTAAAGCCCCGCCGATGGGCGTAATAGCACCTAAACCGCGGGGTAATCCTAAGGCCATGATATACAGTGAGCCAGAAAACAGTAAAATGCCGACCTGAATCAGACCGAAGCTCCATTGAATGGGCAATGCAGGGATGACTTTCGCCAGTAAAGAAAGAATCAGTAGTCCTAAGGCATGATAGAAAAAATAATCCGTTGCCGTTTGCCACCAGCCGAGCTGTGCTTCAGTCGCCCGCGCTTTTAAACCATGTGCACCAAAAGCACCGAGCATGACTGCAAGTGCCAAATTAAGTGCTGAAATCGCAATCCACATTTGAATTGATCTTCCTGATAAAGTTTGCGCTCAACCTTAGCATAAATTCAAAATGCGGACATAAAAAAGCCTTCATCAAAGAAGGCTTTTTCGAGGTAAATCAGTAACAGAATTTGGTGTTAATTGGATGACATCGCCACTTTAATTTTTTCCATGGCATTTTTTTCCAGCTGACGAATACGTTCCGCAGAAACATTATATTCGGCTGCAAGCTCATGCAGGGTCGATTTCTCGTCATCTAGCCAGCGACGCTGCAAGATATTACGTGAACGATCATCTAGCTGATCCATGGCTTCATGCAGGGCAGAGGTGCTTTGCTCCTCATAGTCTTCATTTTCAATCAGACGAGCCGGGTCATAACGATTATCTTCAAGATATAACGCTGGTGCCACATGGGTGGAACCTTCATCATCGTCATCGCTTGATGCATCAAAAGCCGCATCATACGCCGTCAGACGGCCTTCCATTTCCAGTACTTGTTCTGGTGTAACATTTAAATCATTGGCAATAGACTGTGCTTCTGCGAGCGTCAACTTTTTCGATGATTTCTTCAGGCTGCGCAGATTAAAGAACAGTTTACGTTGCGCTTTAGTGGTGGCGATTTTCACAATACGCCAGTTACGGATCACATATTCGTGAATTTCCGCCTTGATCCAGTGCACGGCAAATGACACCAGACGTACGCCCATATTCGGGTCAAAACGTTTTACAGCTTTCATCAGGCCCAGGTTGCCTTCCTGAATCAGGTCGCCTTGTGGCAAACCATAACCTGCATAACTACGCGCAATATGTACTACAAAACGCAAATGCGACATGACCAGCATTTTCGCTGCATCTAAATCTTGGTCATAATAATAGCGTTCAGCCAACTCTTTTTCTTGTTCGGCCGTTAAAATCGGAATCTGATTGACAGTGCTGATATAAGCACCGAGGTTGACACCTGGCGCCGATAATGACAGGGGCATTAACTGATTGCGGCTGTCACTCATGTGTTCTCCTTGAAGTGCGGGATAACCCTAAACTAGGTTTTATCTTAATCCAATCTCTCCGCAAATAATGGATATTTGGGTAGAGAAATGTAAAAAAGTATACGAAAGTGAAGATCAACAGTTTAATTGAAAATTTTTAAGATTCAATTAAGTAGTGAAACTCTGTATCAGAAATTTTTTTAAATTCAAGCTTGAGCTGATGCAGCTGACAATAGCGGCTGACATCTGTCTGGCTATGCGGATCAGATGATTTCAGCAGGAATGTTTTCTGATTTCCGGCCTTTAGTGCGCGCTTTAACATTAATAGCGGCATCGGGCACGGTTTTCCCATGGCGTCTATAAGGCTGAAATGCGCTGGATCTTCGAGCATTACGGTTTCATTTAGGTAGCAGAAAAGGCTATAAATAGTAGCAAATATGATGCCAGAACCAAACTAGTTTAAGAAAAAGAAGATCTAAATGACTTTATAAAGTCTTTTGACAATTTTCATGAAAAAAATAACTAAATCAAACAGAACATGCTAAAAAAAATCTATTAATTGTGATAAACCCATGTTAAGCTCGTTGCGTATTTGGGACTTTGAATAAACAAAGTGATTGTTTTTCACCCTATTACATAAATGGATGTAACCGGGATTTTGTTGATAGTTTTACAGAATGATTACAAGCTTAAAAATAATATTTTCAAACTTGTTTGCTCTGCTGTTTGCAACACCGGGTGGTCCTTCTTTTAGTTTCAATGAGGATTAACTTATGACAGCTGCTCGCGAACAAGGCGTAGTTAAGTGGTTTAACGATACTAAAGGCTTCGGCTTTATTCAACGTAACGGCGGCGATGACGTATTCGTTCATTTCCGTGCTATCCAAGGTGACGGTCACCGTTCACTTCGTGACGGCCAACGTGTTGAATTCAGTGTTGTTAAAGGCCAAAAAGGCTTTCAAGCTGAAGAAGTTCAACCATTAGACTAATCTTCGGATTAAGCTAAAAAGAAAACGCTCCAATATAACTTGGGGCGTTTTTTGTTTATACTATCCCTATCTTAGTGATTACCCAATTAGAGCACCGCTTTATGTCATCTGGTTTTGAAACCTTAAATTTACATCCCAATCTAAAAAAAGCGATTGATGCTTTAGGCTTTACCACCATGACGCCTATCCAGCAGAAGGTTTTGAAATTCACGCTGGCAGGACATGATGCTATTGGCCGTGCACAGACAGGTACAGGCAAAACTGCCGCCTTTTTAATTAGTATCATGAATGATCTGTTAAATAATCCGATTCAGGAACAACGCTATCGTGGTGAGCCACGTGCGCTGATTTTGGCACCGACCCGTGAACTGGCGTTACAGATCGAAAGCGATGCACAGGATCTGGCGAAATATGCTGGTCTCAATGTGGTGACCTTGCTGGGTGGTGTGGATTTTGACAAGCAAAAGAACCAGCTTAATAAAGCGCCTGTCGATATTATGGTGGCTACACCGGGTCGTTTGATCGATTTTGTAGAACAAAAAGAAGTCTGGCTGGATCAGATTGAATTTTTGGTCATTGATGAAGCCGACCGCTTACTAGATATGGGCTTTATTCCTTCAGTAAAGCGCATTGTGCGTTTCTCGCCGCGTAAAGAACAACGTCAGACTTTAATGTTCTCTGCAACTTTCAGCTACGATGTGCTGAATCTTGCACAACAATGGTTATTTGAACCGGTCACAGTTGAAATTGAACCGGAAAAGAAAACCAATGCCGATGTCGAACAACGGGTTTATATGGTCGCCAAGGCGGACAAATATAAATTGTTGCAAGAAATTCTGCGTGATGAGCCGATTGAAAAAGTCATGATTTTTGCCAACCGTCGTGATCAGGTGCGCAAACTTTATGATCATTTAAAACGTGATGGTTATAAGGTGGTGATGTTGTCGGGCGAAATTGCTCAGGACAAACGCCTGAAAATGCTGGACCAGTTCAAAAATGGTAAACATAACATCATGATTGCAACAGATGTTGCAGGTCGTGGCATCCATGTTGATGGTGTATCGCATGTAGTGAACTTCACCTTGCCGGAACAGTCGGATGATTATGTGCATCGTATTGGCCGTACCGGTCGTGCGGGAACCAGTGGTGTGAGTATCAGTTTCCTTGCAGAAGATGATGCGTTCTATCTGCCAGAAATTGAAAAAGCCATTGGGCAAAAATTGCCTTTGACCCGCCTGGAAGGTTACTGCTAATCCAGACCATAGAAAAACCGCTCTTGAAGAGCGGTTTTTTATTGCGCTATGGTTTATTAGCTTATTTGGCCTGACAGCGGAATGTAAGAACCGTCTGATAATCATCATTCTGGTTTAAACCGGTATTGGTACCTGCGATATTCCCGAGAACGGTAGCTGCTGCCTGAATCATCTGACCTGTTTGTTCATCGACTACGCCTTTTAAAGCGCCGTTATAAGCTGTCTTTTCATCCACAATAATGGGGGTTGATCGAGAGCCACAAGCTTTATTGGCCGCAGTAATCGCATTGTTTTTTGAGGTCAGTTGATTTTTACCTAATCCGGTCACCTCATACTGGTTATTTTCCTTTTGCACTGCCAATGCAGTCGGGTTTGAGGCACACGCAGTAAGCAGTAATGCAGAAATAGCTAATCCGCTGAAAGGGATTGTTTTTTTCATCATGAAATCTCAAGTAAATACGATGCTGAATATTTCAACACAGCAAGCAGCGCAGATTTTGTAGCTGTTGTATAAGTTTAGCAATTTTTGGTATAGCTCTATGTGAGTTAGGTGAAAAATAGAGCAGTACAGGATTGAAAAACCAAACAAGTTTATTTTCAAGTGGCGATGAGCTTGCTGAATCGCTATGAAGTTTCTAGCGTATTTTTCTTTGAATATGCTAATCTTGAGTATGGTTTTTAAGTGTAGATATACAAGGCAATGACGGAATCTGCGATTGACATCGTTCATCAAAATATTCACCAACGGCAATCGATTGGTCATCTGCTGGCACCGGCACCGAATGCAGAACAACTGGAAAAAGCCTTTCAGGCGGCATTAACTGCACCCGATCATCATCGGCTCAAGCCGACCACATTTGTCGTGGTTCCAGATAATCAGCGTGAAGCTTTTGGAGGGTTGCTGTCGCAGGCGCTCGTCGATTTGGGTGAAACTGAAACAGCGCAGATTGAGCGGGTCAAGAATCATCCATTTCGTGCGCCTTTATTGGTGCTTGCCTTAACGCGTTTGCAGGATCATCCTAAAGTTCCGCATTTTGAACAAATCCTTAGTTCAGGCGCAACCATTCAGAATTTTCTGTTGTCACTTCAGGTTCAGGGTTTCTCGACCATGTGGCGTAGCGGTGCTGTAGTCGAGTCTGGCTTGTTTAAGCAGGCATTGGGAATTTCAAAAGATGATCTGGTCTCAGGTATTATTTATATTGGCACTGCAGCAAAAGCAATTCCAGCACGCGCAGAGATTCAAACCGGTGATTTTGTCAGTTATTGGAACCAGAACAGCTAGTTTGCAGGGTATAACAGGATATTAAAAAATAAGATGTCAGAATTAAATTTCTCAAAACTGGTAGAACCGGTTGCAGTTGATCATAAGACAGCTTTAAGAGTCACGGTATTGGGTGGGGGCAGCTTCGGTACTGCAATGGCCAATACTGCAGTGCGTAATGGTTGCAATACCATGATCTGGATTCGTGATGAAGCAGTTGCGGCAGATATTAATGTCACGCATATCAATAAACGCTATTTGCCAGATTTTAAGTTAGAAGAAAATCTGCTGGCGGTGTCAGAACTAGAACAGGCTGTGCGTGATCGAGATATTATTTTAGTCGCTATTCCGAGCCATTCTTTCCGGGATGTCTTGCAGCAAATCAAACCTTTTATTACATCGCAAGCCGTGATCTCGCTGACCAAGGGTATTGAAGCCAAAACCTTTAGTTTCATGAGCGATATTATTCGTGAAGTGTTGCCTGAAGTGCCTTATGGTGTGTTATCAGGACCGAATCTGGCCAAGGAAATTGTGGCAGGACAGCCGGCAGGAACCGTGATTGCCAGCCAGTCCGAGCTGGTGCGTTATGCCGTACAACAAGCCCTACATAGTGCCTTGTTCCGCGTATTCGCCAGTGATGATGTGCATGGGGTAGAACTCGGGGGCGCATTAAAAAATATCTATGCTGTCGCGATGGGCATGGCTGCTGCGTATAACGTGGGTGAAAATACCAAGAGTATGATCCTGACCCGTGCTTTGGCTGAAATGAGCCGTTTTGCAGTAAAACTCGGTGCAAATCCGCTGACCTTTCTTGGGCTTTCAGGTGTGGGTGATTTGTTCGCAACCTGTAGCAGTCCGCTCAGTCGTAATTATCAGGTGGGTTACGCACTTGGCAAGGGTAAGACTTTGGAGCAGGCAACAACTGAACTGGGTCAAACGGCAGAAGGGATTAATACTATTTTGCAGGTCAAGGCACGTTCGGAAGAACTCGATGTGTATATGCCGATTACCTCGGCCTTGTATGATGTGATTTTTGAAGGTGCGCCGCCACTCAATATTGCATTGTCATTGATGAAAAACGGTCATCGCAGTGATGTTGAATTTGTCTTGCCACATCATCAAGTCTGATCTATAACACAGGGACTGTCTGCGAATTGTCATATTCGCTGCTTATCATGCAGGCAAAAGAATATAAGGAAATCAAATGCAACTGACTTTAGTTCGACATGGCGAGGCCGCACCACCGGTCAATGGTAATGACACCAAGCGACCTTTAACGGAGCGTGGTCATCAACAGGCTGAGCAAACTGCGCAGTTCTTAAAGGATCTGATTAAGCCTGAAGTCTTTGTGGTCAGTCCGTTATTGCGAGCGCAGGAAACTCTGGCACATTTGCAGCAGTATTTTAAAGATGTGCCGGTGGTGATCTGTAATACGATCAAACCGGATGATGATGCCAAAGTCGCAGTGGAATGGTTATCGCAACTGCCTTATGAGTCGATTGTAGTGGTGTGTCATATGAATGTGGTGGCCCATATGTCTTCCATTCTGCTGGCTGAATCTTTTCATCCCTATGCATTGGCAGAAGCACGCATTTATGATCAGGCGGTGATTGCCCAGGGCTTATCCACACAGATTAAAAGTTTTATTCCTACACTATAAAAAATTAATTAAAACGGCAGAACACAATCGATGTTGTATTTATGGATGCCTGAAGCCAATGGGGTTTGGCAATGGTCAACTGGGGAATTCTGGAACACTGCAGCCACACTTGAGCAGCTGATTCAGGATATACAGGCTCATCATGGCGAAGAGGCGGTGGTGTTTTTTCCGAGCCGTCATGTGCAAATTTTGCAGCAGACCTTGCCCAAGAGCCAATATAAGAAAATGGGCAATGATGGCATTAAATATTTGCTTGAAGAATACGTGGTGCTGCCGGTAGATGCTATGAAAGTGCTACATCATTTTCAGCAGCCGGATCAGATCAGCATTATGGGGGTTGCGAATTCTACGCTTGAGACCTTGCAACATGCTTTAAGCCTGATCCCAGTCAAGCTGGCAGCTTTGTTACCGGACTTTTTGGTGCTGCCTGTTCCTGATGCCAATCAGCGTGTGATTGCGCAAATCGGTGGACGTTTGCTGGTGCGCGAGTCGGAATATATCGGCCAGTCGCTGGATGATCTAAGCCTTTATCTGGATTATCAGCCCAAGGATCTCAGCTATAAGGTGAGCAATCTGAATCAGGAGCAGTTGCGTAGTCTTGAAGCACTGGTCACTCAGGAGCAACTGGAGTCTTTCCAATATGGAATTCCTGTACTAAAAAAACCGAAACAGCATCCGTTTAATGTCTTGCCTAAAGCAAAATCCAATGGCGCTATTTCCGGCTACTGGAAAGCCTGCGCGGCGGTTTTTCTGGGTATTTTAGTATTGCAGTTTAGTTATGATGCTGTGCGCTGGTATCAATATAAGAAAGTGGCGAATCAGACCGCCGCGCAAGCCATCGACCAGTTTAAATACTGGTTTGGACAAAATTATCCGGTCACTGAGCAGAATATCAAAAGTCAGTTTGAAGGGCAGTTGCGTCAAAGCCAGATTGCAGATACGCATGCATTGCAGCTGATTAGTCGGGTGGGGCCAGTCTTGATGCAAAATCAGATTGTGGCACAACGGGTGAATTATGATGCTTCTGTGTTAAGTATGGAGCTTAAAGCCAATTCATCAGAAACGTTAAATGCACTGACCACACAATTAAGCCAGCAAGGCTTTAAGGTGGAGCTGGGGAATATTCAGGCCAGCGGAACAGCTGCGATCGGACTGGTGAGGATTCAATAATGAAAGGCATTGAAGCGCTACAAAATCGTATGGATCAGTCTTTTGAAAAACTGAGTGATTATCTGGACAGCTTGTCGGTACGTGAACGGGTAATGGTGATTTTTACCACTGTTTTTGTGATTGTGGCGGCAGTCGGTTCTGCACTCTGGTATATGCATCAGGCGGCAGATACCCAGCAAAAACGCTTAAATCAGCTGAAAGATACCATTGTTTGGATGCAAAGTAATGCAGTAACCATGAAACCGGCTGGGGACACCCAACTGGATGCAGCGGAGAAAGTACAGCGAGTCGCACAGCAGCAAGGATTGTCGGTGGCTTCCCAGCAAATGGAAGGAAAAATTCAATTGGCGGTCATGCATGAAAATTATGCAGTACTGGCAAATTTCCTGACTCAGCTGGCACAAATGGGGCTAAGTATCGAGAAAATGGAACTAAATAATGAGGCGGGACAGATTAAATTAACGGCGACCATACAATAAACGGTAAAAATAAAGATTTGCAAAGCATGGTTTTTAAGTCAGCCTATGCCTATAATATGCCGACTTAAAAAGCAGTAGACTTTTCTGGATATGTTGTATTCTCTAGCCCGCCCTTTGTTGTTTTCTTTAGCACCAGAGCGTGCACATGAGCTGACATTATCACTATTGAAATCATCCCATAAAATGGGCTTGATGCGTCAAAACGTTGCTGCGAAACCTGTGACCTGTATGGGAATCGAATTTCCCAATCCGGTAGGTCTTGCGGCAGGTTTGGACAAAAATGGTGCCTATATTGACGCCCTTGCCGGTCAAGGTTTTGGTTTTATTGAAATTGGTACCATTACCCCGCGACCGCAAGCCGGCAATCCTCATCCGCGTTTATTCCGTTTACCACAGGCCAAAGCCATTATTAACCGTATGGGCTTTAATAATGATGGCGTGGATCAGCTGGTTGAAAATGTCAAAGCTGCCAAATTTAAAGGCATTCTCGGTATTAATATCGGTAAAAACGCTGATACTCCGGTAGAAAAAGCAGTAGATGATTACCTCATCTGTTTAGAAAAAGTCTATAATTATGCTTCTTATATTACCGTCAATATTTCTTCTCCCAATACCAAAAACCTGCGCAGCCTGCAAAGTGGTGATGCACTCACCGAACTGCTGGAAACATTGAAGAAGCGTCAGCTTGAATTGGCTCAGGAATACCAGCATTATGTACCTTTGGTACTGAAAGTGGCGCCTGATCTGGATAACAGCGATATTGCCTTTATTGCCAAACAGTTATTGCAATTCAAGATCGATGGTCTGATCGTGACCAATACCACACTGTCACGTGAAGGGGTAGAGGGTCTGGAGCATGCAGAGGAAGCGGGCGGTTTGTCTGGCGCGCCAGTATTTGAGAAAAGTACCGCATGTCTGGCTGCATTTGCTGCGGTATTAAAAGGACAAATTCCATTGATTGGTGTGGGTGGTATTCTTTCAGGTGCAGATGCTGTTGCCAAGAAACAGGCAGGCGCCAGCCTTGTACAGGTTTATAGTGGCCTCATCTATACTGGACCTAAACTTGTAAAAGATTGTGTAGACGCACTTTAAATCCTATGAATGTCATTGATATCTTTCTACTGATTATCTTGCTCATTGGAGGGCTCAACGGTTTGCGTCAAGGATTTATTAAAGCCTTTGCGAACTTAGTGGGATGGATCTTTGCCCTGATTGTTGCGGCAAAATATTCAACGCTACTTGCGCCGTCTATGGTTGCTCTGAGTACAGATCCAGTTGTACAAAAGATTGCGGCCTTCGCCTTTATCGTCCTGCTGATTGTAGTTCTGACCTGGATCGTTACTGCACTGTTGAACCGTATTTTAAAGAGTCTTAAACTGGGTCCTCTCAACCGTCTGGCTGGTGGTGTCTTTGGTAGCCTGAAAGGTTTGCTGATTGTTCTGATTACCATGCAGGGGATTGGTCCGTGGGTAGAAAGCTCGCCGCACTGGAAACAGTCCAAGTTTATTCAAGCCTTATTGCCTTATGCGCCTTGGGCGACTCAAATGTCGAAAGAAGCCGCGAATGGCGCACTACAACATATCAAGCCTGAAGGGGCATCGAAACCTTCAGCTTCATCATCTGAAACATCGTCCAAGTCTGGAGTTGCAGATGAGTCTACAAATAATCCTTTTTATTAATCCTAGCTTGTCTGCGAGGTTGCTATGTGTGGAGTAGTTGGTATAGCTGGTAAATCACCCGTTAACCAAATGTTGTTTGATGCATTAACGATGTTACAACATCGTGGACAAGATGCAGCTGGGATCGTGACATGTGATGAAGGACGTTTATTCCTGCGCAAAGACAATGGTATGGTGCGTGATGTATTCCATACCCGTCATATGCGTGCTTTGAAAGGAAATTACGGTATTGGTCATGTGCGTTATCCAACAGCCGGTTCATCGAGCAGTGCTGAAGCACAGCCGTTTTATGTGAACTCGCCGTACGGGATTACCTTGGCACATAATGGTAACCTGACCAATGCTGAAGAAATTCATGATGACCTGTTCAAAACTGACTTGCGTCATATGAACACTGATTCTGATTCAGAAGTCCTGTTAAACGTGTTTGCGCATGAACTGCAAAAACATGGCAAACTGGTGCCAACGTCGGAAGATATTTTCCATGCGGTAACACGTGTGCATGAGCGTTGCAAAGGTGCTTATGGCGTGGTGGCGATGATTACCGGTCAGGGTCTGGTGGGCTTCCGTGATCCAAATGGTATTCGTCCATTGATCTACGGTTCACGTGAAACTGAACAGGGTATGGAATATATTATTGCTTCTGAATCTGTTGCGATTACTGCGCTGGGCTTTAAAGTTGAGCGTGATATTCTGCCAGGTGAAGCGGTATTTATTGATTTAGAAGGTAATTTCTTTACCAAGCAATGTGCCGTAAATGCCGAATATCGTCCTTGTATTTTTGAATACGTTTATTTTGCCCGTCCAGATGCCATTATTGATGGAATCTCGGTGTATAAAGCACGTTTAAAAATGGGTGAGAAACTGGCGCAAAAAATTCTGCGTGAGTGGGGTGAAGAGCATGATATTGATGTGGTGATTCCGATTCCGGATACTTCACGTACTTCAGCGCTAGAACTTGCCAATATGCTGGGTGTGAAATTCCGTGAAGGTTTCATGAAAAACCGCTATATCGGCCGTACCTTTATTATGCCGGGACAGCAGCTGCGTAAAAAATCGGTACGTCAGAAACTCAACCCGGTTGAGCTTGAGTTTAAAGGTAAAAACGTACTGTTGGTGGATGACTCGATTGTCCGTGGTACGACCTGTAATGAAATTATCCAGATGGCTCGTGATTCTGGCGCGAAAAAAGTATTCTTTGCGTCTGCAGCACCGATGGTGAAATATCCAAACGTTTACGGTATTGATATGCCGGCGAAATCTGAGCTGATTGCATCGGGACGTAGCGTAGAAGAAATCCGTGAAATTATTGGTGCTGACCGTCTGATTTTCCAGGATCTGGAAGATTTGAAAGATGCGGTAAGAACCACCAAAGTACCGGATGTCAAAGACTTTGATTGTTCAGTCTTTGATGGCATCTATGTTTCGGGCGGTATTGATGCGCAATATCTGGATGATCTTCAGCAAAAACGTAGTGACAGTGCCATGAAAGAAAGCAATTATATTGATGTCAATATTGATGCAGCTTCAGTGGATTTGACTGGCGTACGCGAAGTCTAAGTAGTTAAAATCATCATGAAAAAGCGGGAATTTCCCGCTTTTTTGTTTTATGATGAGCCCATTGAAAATCATCATTTTAGGATTCTGCATTGCGAAACGTAGGATACGATTTTATAAAAAACAAAAATATAGTACTGCCTGTAAGTTTTTGCCTGATTGCAATTCTGTTGACTATTTTTATTATTAATACCGTTGTTGGTCTCTTTGTTTTTTATACTGATCCTAGCCAGTCAATCTTCTGGCATGCGCTGAGTCCTTACCTGATTGCTTTGTTGTTATGTGCCATGATGATCTCGGTCATCTACGAGTTTTATATTTTTCGGAATGGTGGTTATTCACTGGCGAAGCAGTTGGGTGCGCGTCGGTTGAGTCCGATGGACAGTATTCCAGAAGAAAGTGCTGCACTGCACATTAACCAGCAACTGGCAGAGACTTTTCTGATTGAAGTTCCGGCGGTGTATGTGCTGCCCGATGAAGTTGGTGTTAATGCACTGACGGCGGGATTTAGTCCGCGGGATACCGCGATTATTCTGACTTGGGGTGCGATACAAACACTCGATAAAGTCGAGCTGTATGGCTTACTCAGCCATGAATTCAATAAAATCCTCTCTGGTGAGGCTGCGGAAAATACCCGTTTGAAAATTCTGTATAGCAGTTTAACTACGTTTAGTCAGTGTGGCAGTAAGATTGCCAAGTCTGGTTTTTATCGAGCGGGTAGTCCGCGTGAAAACAAGTTCGAAACCTTCTATGTGGCAGTTGGTGCGGTGATCTGGCTGATTGGTAGTTTGGGCGTTTTGATTTCCCGTTTTATTAAATATATTTCGTTGGGTGGTCGAACCTATAAAAATGATCAGAAAACTCGTCGCCTGATTCAAAATGATGCCAATATCCAGACTTTACTCAGAATCCATGTGCATCATTCCGGATCCCAGATTTATAGTGAATATGCTGAATCCATTTCACATATGTGCTTTGCCAATTCTTTGAGCCCGCAAAACTGGCTGAATATTCATCCCAATATCAATCAGCGGATTTATGAATTAAATCCTGCCTTGATTCAGGACTTACAGCTTGAGAATCTGAAAAAACTCAAAAATCAGCCTTTGTTTAGTTTGTTCCGTTCTTTGGAAGAAGTGGTGCCTGAAACTGCAATGAGCTGGAGTTCGCCACAGCCTTTGCCATTATTGCGGCTGTCTCCGATCAGTTTTGCGATTAAAGATGCGATCAAGCCGCTGAATCCGGAACTTCGGCTCAAGATGCCACGTCCGGAACTGATTGAGCGTGCATTACAAACGGCAACCGGCTCTCGTGAAGTGATGGTCGCCATTTTAATGATTCGTCAATATCGTGAATTTATTCCGACTGAGGCTGAAGTTAGTCGTGCAATTGTAGATTCATTGCTCAATCTCGATGGGCGTGTGCATATTTCGATTTTCCAGCAAGCCTGCAAGAATATCGGCGGCATGCCGACAACTGTCGCACGGCAGTTTTTGATGAAGCTGGCACGGATTATTCAGGAAGATGGCGAAATTGGCCTGCTGGATGCGTTATTACTGGAATGTGTGAAATATGAGTTAAATCTGCTTCCTGCACATACTCCTACAGCACTCGAAGAAGTCAAGCCACAGATTGTGCGTTTGATTGACGCCTTGCTGCATGTACAGCAGATTAATAGCGGCAACCAGCTTGAGGTGCGGGAGCGGATTTTAAACCGGATTCTGACCGCTCAGGAACTGGACTTATACAATGAAATTTCTGATGAGCCGATTGATCTTGCAGAAATTCTGAATGATATTGCGGGGCTGTTATTACGTGATCGTCTCAGTATTTTAGGTATTGCAGAAGCCTGTTTGTGGAGTGATCGTATCGTGACACAGGATGAGTTGGACGTGATGGAGCTGTTGTATTGGCGCTTGGGTTTTGAGGCAGAACAGGTCGTTCAGCAAATGTTAAAGAAGAACAGTTTAACCATTCTGTAGAAAATAAATGACAACGCGCAGCTTTAGCCGGAATCTGTTATAACAGCAGAAATGGTTTGATGGTGTATTAAAAGCACGGTTTTTAGCAGACAGCTAAACTTTGTACTAGAATCCATCAGGATAAAAAAGAAAAGCTGAAAAAGTTCGGCAAAGCACAGGCAATCCGGCTAAAATGTTCAGCCTGAAATTGGTGATGATGAAAAGATGATTGGGCATCAGCGTGACATACTGGCAACATTAGGAATCGATCTCTGGATTCCTAGGGACAGCGCATGTCAGCCGCACCAGGTTTCGATCTGGCGTGATCAGGCTGCACCTGAATTTCACACCGATATCGTCTTACCACAGCCTGCTTCCGTAGAGGCGTTGGCTGATCTACCGATTCCTGAGCCAGAGCCAATTGTTACGCTTAAGGTTGATACACCACCTGCGGCACCGACTCACATTGCAACTGTTCAGGAAGAGCGTGAAATCGTACAAATCCCGCCATTCAGTTTGCAGGCTTTAAGTCTGGCACATTGCAGTATCGTGATTGATGCAACTGCAATGACCGAAGACACCCAGAATTTATGGGGCAATATCCAGCGTGCAGTCCCAGGTGAGTTTCATGAGCTGAACTGGCCATTTCCCTGGGCCAATGTTCAGGATGGACGTGGTGTAGAATCCTATATTCAGGGTTTTCTGGATGGAATGAGTGCAGAGAAAAATATTATTTTCCTCGGGCCTGTAGCGCATATATCAAATACGAAAATGATCCAGTTGGCATCTTTACAAGAAATGCTGGATCAGCCGATTCTAAAAAAACGTTTATGGCAGTTTATGCAAAATAGGACTGCCAGTCTGGAATAATCTTGCTGTGGAATAAAAATAGATGAAACAAAAAGTGGTTGTATTTAGTCAAATTGATACTGATATTCAAAACAAGCTGGAACAAAATTATCAGGTTAGTTATATACAACCGAAGCTAGGCGATGTGAATCAACAGCTTTTGCAGCAGGTTCAGGATGCTGATGGCATGATTGGCGCAGGGCGCTTGTTGAATCGCGATAATCTGGCCAGTGCCACCCGGTTAAAAATTATCTCCAGTGTCAGTGTCGGTTATGACAACTATGAACTGGATTATTTAAATGAAAAGAAAATTTATCTCAGTCATACGCCGCATGTACTGACTGAAACCACTGCTGACCTGGCTTTCACTTTACTGATGTCAGCAGCACGCAAAGTGGCTTACCTGGATCAATGGACCAAGCAGGGACAATGGCAGCGTACCGTGGGCGAAGCACAATTTGGTATGGATATTTTTGGAAAAACCCTCGGAATTATTGGTCTCGGTCATATTGGGGCGGCAATCGCACGTCGTGGTTTTTACGGTTTTAATATGAATATTCTGTATCATAATCGCCGGGAAAAACCAGAACTCGCTCAAGGGGTGAATGCGCAATATTGCCAGCTTGATGAACTGTTACAGCGTTCTGACTTTGTGGTTGTTGCAGTAGATTTGAATGCGGATTCTAAGGCGCTGATTGCAGCAGCAGAATTGGCGAAAATGCAACCTCATGCGGTATTGGTCAATATTTCACGTGGTTCGGTCATTGATGAGCAGGCATTAATTGAAGCTTTAAAAACCAAGCAGATTTTTGCTGCCGGTCTGGATGTATATCAGAAAGAGCCGTTAAAAGAATCGGAATTATTCCAGTTGGATAATGTGGTTACATTGCCACATGTGGGTTCGGCCACTGCAGCCACCCGTAAAAAAATGGCAGAACTGGCTTATCAGAATCTTGTTGATGCCTTGGAAGGACGAGTGCCCCGTTATGTGGTCAATCCGGAATTTTAAAATGCATCTGATTCGTCGTTTAAATGGTATTAAAAAATAACATTTTCTTGCGTCTCTGCTCATTGTTCAATGCTATATTCAAGATAAATTAGATCGGCAGGATTAGAGATTTTTCATTGAAACGATTGGCGCTGGCGTGTGGCTTAAGTCTGTATATGGTAGCAGGGCACGGCTCTAACCATGATTTTAATCAAGTAAATGTACAATTTTCTGTGCCTGATATTGGTACAGGCGTCGGCTTACTCGATCAACAAAAAGAAAAAATGATCGGTGAAAAAGTCTATCGTGAAGTGCATAAACAAATGCCGGTCCTGCAAAATCCATGGCTTGAAGATCAGCTGCTTTCAGTATTTTCTCATATCCTGAGTCAGACTCAATTGCAACAGCCGATCGGTTTGCTGGTTATTAATGACCCGCAAATTAATGCCTTTGCTGTACCAGGTGGTCTTTTTGCACTTAATGCTGGTCTGATTAATTCAGCCCGAAATATGGATGAAGTGGCAGGAGTGATGGCACATGAAATTGCACATGTCACACAACGTCATTACAGTCGCTCTCAGGATGCCTTTAAAGGGCAAGGTTTACTGGCGCTAGCTGGAATTCTCGTCGGTGCTTTGGTCGCTTCTCAGGCAGATGGTGATGTCGGCACAGCGGTCATGATGGGTTCACAGGCAGCACTTCTGGATAAACAGCTCACTTATAGTCGTAATCAGGAACGTGAGGCAGACCGGATTGGTATGCAATATATGTATCGTTCCGGCTATAACCCGCATAGTATGGCAGATTTCTTTGAGGTCATGCATCGCTCGACCAGCCGCTTAAGCTTTCTGCCGGATTTCTGGTTCACTCATCCACTCACCACCGAGCGTATGAGTGAAGCACGTTTACGTGCCAACCAGCTTCCTGCGGTGAAACGCAGTCTCAATGACCAAGACTTTGACATTATCAAGTGGTATAGCAGGGTATTGTCTGGTCAGACCAATGCAGAGCAGCTTATCCTGATGGACCAGCAAAATAATTTTGCAGGCCAGCTTGCCTTAACTGCCTATCGAATACAGCAAAGTGATTTCCAGGCCGCGCAGGCCACTTTAGATCGAGCAAAAAAGCATAACCAGATGCATCCTTTACAGGTTTTATTCCAGACTGATATTTATTTAGCTCAGAACCAGCTTGATGCAGCTTTGGAAAGTGTAGCGTCAGCAGCGCGGATCATGCCGGAAAATCGAGCGCTCAATTATAAATATGCAGAAGTGCTGATTCGCGCCAAGCAACCCGATAAAGCAAAAGTTTTAGTGCAGCGATTTCTAAATGCCAATTCACGGGATGTCAGTGGCTGGCGACTAATGCAACTGGCTGCCAATGCAGAGCCAGATTCGCCGATTAAGGCTGCTAATGTGCTGCGCTATCGTGCAGAAGTAGAATATTGGTCAGGATATGAAGAAACTGCCATCAAATCATTATTACATGCCCAGCGTAGCGTAAAGAATAATCAATCTTTATCGTCCACCATTCGCCAGCGTCTGAAACAGATGCAGCAGGCACATCAATACAAGATTTAAGGTTGCACTGGGTTTTAAGTTTTTGTATCAGGATGATATAGCAAGAATATATTCAATCAGGCTACAATATTTTTGAAAGATCAGCGTGAATCAAACTGAAGCATAATATGAAAAAAATACTATTGGGCGTGTGTCTACTGGGATGGAGTTATGGGGTTTTTGCTGCGAGTGCAGTTGAATATGTAGAAGCAATAGAACGAATTAATGCGGATTATAAAAAGGAATCGCGTCAGTTTTTAAGTGGTTTAAATCCGCAGCAACAGGGATTTAGTCCTGAGCAGAATGCAAAATTTTGTGGAATTGTAGGACGTTATGTTGATCGTTTATATCAGGCCGCTGACCAGAATCGTCCTTATCTGGATCGTCAGTTTCAAAATATGAGTAAACAGGATGTAATTGTAGAAGTGAAATCGTCGAAAGAGATGCAATTACTTAAGCGTTATCAGGTCGATTGTAATTTGCAATAAGAATACGTCAGGAACTGTCTTTGATTAAAGGCAGTTCAACGTTAAAGAGGAAATGCTAGAAAGTAGGGATTAAGCAAGTTGCGCTTTGATTTTGGCGGAAACTTGTGCAGGATCGGCGCGCCCGGCTATGAGCGGACGCAGAGAATTCATCACCTTACCCATATCTTTCATGCTAGTAGCTTGTTGCGCTGCAATAGCTTGCGCAATCATGGAATCAAGTTCTTCCTCAGTCATAGCTTCTGGTAGAAACTGAGACAAAATCTCAATTTCGGCTTGTTCCTTACTAGCTAAATCATCTCGGCCAGCGCCTGCAAAGGCTTTAACCGATTCTTTACGTTGTTTAATTTGTTTTTCAATGACCGCAAGAACCTGAGCGTCGTCAAGTTCTTTGCGCTCATCGACTTCGATTTGCTTAATTGCTGCCTGTAGACTACGAATGACCGTCAGCTTGGACATTTCTTTGGCACGCATTGTTGCTTTCAAAACATCCGTGATTTGGTCTTTTAAAGTCGTCATTATTTATTCCAGGCAATCAATCACAAATTAATCTTAGTAAAGGCGAGTTGTACGTACTGATTCACGCGCCAATTTCTTTTGGTAGCGTTTAACAGCAGCAGCTTTTTTGCGCTTACGTTCTTGAGTTGGTTTCTCGTAGAATTCACGCTTACGTACGTCAGCAAGAACACCCGCTTTTTCGCATGAACGTTTGAAACGACGGATAGCTACGTCTACTGGTTCGCCTTCTTTCAATTTAACTTGTGGCATGAAGAATCCTCATATCAGTTAGGGTAAGATCTCGGGCTGAATTGCCCTCAATCACAAGTGAAGGTCAGTATTTTACTCATTTACATCTCATACCACAAGTCTATAATAGTTGCTGCAATAGAATTGATACAGGTTATAGGCAGTTTAATGATCGTTTTAGGCTTGGAAACGTCGTGTGATGAAACAGGACTTGCGCTGTATGACAGCGAGTTGGGTTTGCGCGGACAGGTGCTTTATAGCCAGATTAAACTGCATGCAGAATATGGCGGTGTAGTTCCAGAGCTGGCGTCACGTGATCATGTGCGTAAACTGATTCCACTCATCAATGAGCTGCTTGAACAGAGCGGCGTGAAAAAATCAGAAATTGATGCAGTCGCATATACCCGTGGCCCGGGTCTGATGGGCGCACTCATGACCGGTGCATTGTTTGGTCGTACTTTGGCCTTTGCGCTGAATAAACCCGCAATTGGTGTGCATCATATGGAAGGTCATATGCTGGCACCTTTATTGTCAGAAACTCCGCCTGAGTTTCCATTTGTTGCATTATTGGTATCGGGTGGACATTCTCAGCTCATGGCTGCTTATGGCATTGGCCAGTATGAACTCTTGGGTGAATCCATTGATGATGCGGCAGGCGAAGCATTTGATAAAGTCGCGAAGATGATGGGTCTGCCGTATCCAGGTGGTCCAAATATCTCCAAACTGGCGGAGCAGGGTGACCCGAATGCCTTTGCATTCCCGCGTCCAATGCTGCATCAAGGCCTAGAATTTTCATTCAGTGGTTTAAAAACAGCTGTTTCTGTACAGATGAAAAAACTTGGTGATGAAAATCGTGATGCCGATATCGCTGCCAGTTTTCAGGAAGCCATTGTTGATACTTTGGTGAAAAAGTCGGTAAAAGCACTGAAGCAAACTGGGCTTAAACGTCTGGTGATTGCGGGCGGTGTTAGTGCCAACAAGCGTTTACGTGAGCGTTTAGAAGCAGATTTAGCCAAGATTCGTGCATCTGTTTATTATGCTGAACCTGCACTCTGTACAGACAATGGTGCCATGATTGCTTTTGCGGGCTATCAGCGTCTCAAAGCAGGACAGCATGATGGCTTGGCTGTGACGACAACTCCACGTTGGCCAATGACGGAACTGACTAATCCGACTGAGGCATAGATTTCAGGCTTGAAGAAAAGAGGCTTAGGCCTCTTTTTTATTGTGAATTTTTAAATGAAAACTTATAGCAACGGTATGTTGTAAATATATAGTTTTATAGCTGTATTTAGAACTCTTATATTCTATTGAAACTGGAAAAATAGTTTAATAGCTTAAGTTGATATCATGCATATTTTTACAGGTTTGCAGCAGAGGCAATCTCGAATGGAAAATATAAATTTCAAAAGTTTTCAGGATGCTGGAGAGGCAGTATTAAAGTTTCTGCATCAGCATTTTGGCTTTAATTTATGGATGATCACCCGGGTAGAAGGCCAAGACTGGATTGTGCTGCAAAGTGAAGATCATGGTTATGATATACGACCCGGTCAAGTGTTTCAGTGGGCTGATTCTTTTTGTTCTCATATGGTCGCAGGTAAGGCCCCGAGAATTGCCCCCCGCTCTGAAGAAATTCCTTTATACGCCACAGCGCCGATTAATCAGCAGGTCTGTATAAAATCTTATATTGGTCAGCCACTCCTTAAAGAAGATGGCAGTTTGTTTGGAACGCTCTGTGCGATTGATCCAGAAACCAAATCAGAAGCTATTGTGCAAGATATACAACTGGTCGAGTTGTTGGGACAATTACTCAGTTCGATCTTGCAGGCAGAATTACGTCAGAGTGAGCAGATGAGACAGCATGAATTATTGCAGGAAGAAGCCAGTAAAGATGAATTGACCGGGCTATATAATCGTCGCGCTTGGGAAAAACTGCTGCGAGCAGAAGAAGAGCGTTGCAAGCAATATGGTCATCCCGCCGCTGTATTATTTATTGACCTGAATGACCTAAAAAAAGTGAATGATAATTTAGGTCATGATGAAGGTGACAAACTGATTCAAAATGCAGCGCAAATATTACGAGATAATGTACGGATCAATGATATTGTTGCTCGTTTGGGTGGTGATGAGTTTGTGATTCTTAGCGTGGAAAATGATGAAACGGGTACTGAAAGTTTAGTGGATCGTTTAATTAATGCCTTTGCAGCAGCAAACATTGGCGCAGCGATTGGTATGGCGATGCGTCATCCTGGTCATGGTTTATTTGCAGCGCTCGCACAAGCGGATCAGAACATGTTTGAATATAAGCGTCGGAAAAAATTCAGTGAATCCGTGACCAATCTAAAATAATCGACGCTTTAAATCTTCTGTAAATAATTAAGTATTTCATATCATGAAAATGATCATTTTATATGCTCTAAAGTCATCCTATCTTTCAATATTCTCTTTCATGGCTCTGTATAAAAGTTGAACATGATTCTCCATAAAAAGAAAATTCAATCCATCTTTAACTTAACAATTACAAATTTTATAAGCTTTGTTGCAAAGTAAATTGATTTAATTAAATGCGCTTTAATTGTATTGAAAAGTGACACTGGTAAGGAACAAGATTCACATAAGCACTTCATTTCTTATGATAATTGTTGTTTGAAATATACATTAAAATTACAGAACCAAAAATTTCTTTGTTTAAAGATAAAGCGATATCGAAGGATAAAGCTGGCTGCCAAGAAAAAATATCACCGGCAGAAATAGCATTTGAGCTGTTCAGTTTCGAGAAGGCCAATCTTTAGTGATCACCAAATAAAAATGCAAAGAAATTTTAGGGAATAAATTTTATGAAAAAGCAGATTTCTATCTTTGGACTTGCTCTTGTTTCGGGTTTAATGAGTGCCTGTGGCGGTGGTGGGGGAAGTAGCTCAGACAGTCCTACTGTCACTACACCTCCAAATGTTCCTACGGAAAGTATTTCCCCTGAGCTTTCAGAGGAGTTTGTCCCGTTTGAAGATCAGGATATTGTAAAGAAAATTCGCGATAAAATTTCCGGAAATACCAGTAATGATACCGACTATAATGTTGCTCTAGGTCACATGATTGGAGAAGTATTCGCAGATTATCCTTATGGGCGTACTGCACGTATTATCAAAATTTATAATTTGGGCATCAATAGTATTAAATATCCAAATCTGATCTGTTCGGAAGTCAATACCACTGGTTCGGTCAAAACCCTGAAATTAAAAACAGATAAAGATAACTGTATTATTCTGGATAAAATTTACCGTAAAGGCTCAAACATTACTCAGACGGTGAATGGTGACACGACGACTTTAAGCTTTAGCAATGTCCGTTATGGTTCAAATGTAGATTTTAATCTCAAGGACGACTACCTGATTTCTGGCACAATTGTGCATCGTAAAACCAAAAATAACATGGGGCAATCCGAATCTTATCAAATCGATCAGTTGGAATTCCAGCGTATCGCCGAGACCGGTCAGGCAGGTACTTCTGGAATCGCATTTGATACAAAGAGCAAAGAATATCTGCAGGTGCGTAATTATAATTACAGCTTGGTTGATGATTATGGCAGTGGCAGTAATGGGATTCGTACCTTAACCAGTCGTGGTACGATTATCGGTCAGCCTGATCTGGCAGATTATCGTTACAGTTTTGATTTTAATACCACGACACCATTTAAAATGGATGAAACCGTATTAAATAACTATAAGCATTTGCCAAAAGAGGGCGTGCTTAGAATTAAGGACAGCGATGATCAGGTGATTGAAGTCAAACAGAACCAGCCTGAATCATTGAAGGCTACTGTTTATTTCAATGGCAGTGAAATTGATGACCTGCTATGGTCTACCATTATCGGTGATAAACAATAATTCGAGATGTCAAAAAAGCCCTGTATTTCCAGGGCTTTTTTTATTATTGATTGGGGAGAAGTCTTTATTACAAAACTATTTTGAATAGCCGTGCTAATAAATCAGGTAACTGTAGCATCCAATAACAATTCGGCGGGATAAACCGCTTGCCATGAAGTTTTAAACTGTTTATGCACTTGGTCAATTGGGAAAGTACTGAGTTTTGCAATATTTTGCGCTTTTTGAATATTGTCGGCGCGCATATATGCAATCAAATAGTCCTGACCATGAAGTTGCAGATAAAACCAAGACTCGACATGAACCTGTTCAGCCTTAAGCGTTTCAATTACTTCGTCTTGACGTGCTTTCAAAGTACGCTGCCAGTCATGAACTTGCTGCATGTGTAAGGGCTTAAGTTGAATGAGAACTGCGCCGACATCCATAATTTTAATTTTCTTTTGAGTATCATCATTATATAAATGATTTATATGAAAAAAGCGACCTGAACCGGTCGCTTTTAAGTTGTTAAGAGGCATTTAGTTGGGTTGAACCAATCCAGTGCTTGGAAAACTGATAGGCAGCACGTCCTGAACGTTGACCGCGTGCCTGACACCAGCGTAGGGCTTCAGCACGGGTTTCTGGCGTGAGTTCCATGCCTGCCTTTTTGAGGTAATGTTCGACAATTTCCAAATACAGGTTCTGATCCATTGGATAGAAAGACAGCCATAAACCAAAGCGGTCAGACAGTGAAATTTTTTCTTCAATCGCTTCCTGAGGATGTAATTCAGTATATTGCGGCACATCAACTCGGGTAACGGGCGTATTTTCATGCATGAATTCGGGTAATAAATGACGACGGTTACTGGTCGCATAAATCACAAAATTGCTGGAACCGGACTGTAAAGAACCATCCAGAACACTCTTTAAACTGCGATAATTTTCATCTTCGGCATTAAAGGCCAGATCATCACAGTAGACAATGAACTTCTCTGGACGCTCTGCAATGAGTTGCTGAATTTGAGGCAGATCGGATAAATCATCCCGTTCGATTTCAATTAATCGTAACCCTTGATCTGCATACTCGGTGAGTAGGGCACGAACAATGGAGGATTTACCCGTACCGCGTGAACCGGTCAGTAAGACATCATTGGCAGGTAAGCCGTTTAAAAACTGCAACGTGTTCTGGATGACTTTTTCTTTTTGTCGCTCAATCCCTTTTAAATCGGCCAGTTCCATCTGTCTAAGCTGATGAATAGGTTTGAGTTCACCCTGTTGCCACTTATAGGCATGAGCAGAAAAATCAGGAATTTGTTTTAGTTCGGGCAGACTTTGCTGAAGTTGCTGCAGAACAGTCGAAAGGGCATTTAAAATATGGTCAGGTAACTCAATTTTCGCCATGATTTAACATTACAGATTTAAAATTATGGCTAAGATAGTACCATTGCAAAATTCACAGTCAAAGCCAGAAAAGTATGATAATTTGCTTAAAGTAGAGAATTTTCGTTATTGTAGAGGATAGAAAATTTGTACACATTTTCTGGCTCTGGGTACGAGCTGTATCAAGAATAAATATAGGGAAAAGGCAGATGCTGTTTAAAGATTTTACTCAGGATATTAATCCACATCAGGCCTATCGTATTAAAAAGCTCAAGCAGCAGCTGCAACAGGCTGAGTCCTATGAGGAATGGAAATATATTGCCCTGAAAATAGATGAAGAATCAGGTGCACAGGAATGGAAATTTGATAACAGTTCACCCTACTTTGATGCAGAAGTGATCGCACATCGTCTGGGTAAATTACGACGCTATCGACAACAAAAGCGCACCCGTGACCTGATGTATATTTTGCGCGAAGGCCTGAGCTACGATATTGCCAACATTGCCCATCCTCTACTGTTTACCGAAGCCTATGTGGGCACTAAAAGAATTATTGAAGATTATGTCGAAGAAGTCAGCCAAGGCTTAGCCTATATTGCTTCAATAGACTGTACCTGTCTCAGTATGGAAGAAAAAATCGAATATTTTCAGCATTGTCAGCGCGCCTATGGCCAGCCAGCCCTGATGTTTTCCGGTGGTTCGACGCTGGGTCTGTTTCATACTGGTGTATGCAAAGCCTTAATGGAGCAGGACTTGTTGCCGAAGGTAATGTCCGGTTCAAGTGCGGGTGCCATCATGACCGCCATGTTAGGTGTATCCAAACCTTCGCAATATATTGATATTTTGAAAGGCCATAATTTCTTTCATGAGGCTTTTCATTTCCGCACCATGAGTGAATTGATGAAAGGTAATGGTGGTCTGGCGGATGTAAAATATCTAAAAAAATTTCTGGTCGAAAATCTGGGTGATCTGACCTTCGAAGAAGCACTCAAAACCTCAGGTCTGCATATCAATATTGCGGTTGCACCTTATGATGCTGGACAGGATGCACGCATTTTAAATGCCTATACTTCTCCGGATTTGCTGGTCTGGAGTGCGGTACTGGCGTCTTGTGCGGTGCCGGTTCTGTTTCCACCGGTTCGTTTGACCAGTAAGCGCTATGATGGTCAATATACGCCTTATATGGGTTCAACCCGCTGGGTGGATGGCAGCGTGCGCAGTGATTTTCCGCAGGAGAAAATGGCACGCCTGTATAATATTAATTATACCATTGCCAGTCAGACCAACCCGCATATCGTGCCATTCATGCAGGATGATATTTCACGTTTCCGTAAAGGTACCTTGAGCTGGCCGCAACGGATTGTTCGCCGTCAGGGCGCGGTGATTACCAAAGGCATGATGGATTTTGCCAGAGAGCATGCCGGAAGCTTACCTCCTGTACGCCGTCTGCTGGATCATGGCTATGGTGTAGTTGACCAGCGTTATTATGGTGATGTGAATATTGTCGGTAAATATAGCCTGCGCCACTATAGCTATATGTTGCAGAATCCACGGCCGTATCTGTTTAAAATTTTACAGCGTGAAGGCGAGCGTGCCACATGGCCGAAAATTTCCCTCATTGAGACTCAGGAACGGGTCGGGAAAACTATTCAGCATTGTCTGGAGCTGCTAAATTATCAGCATACACTTAATCCAATACCTGAATACATTGCCACGACTTAATTTAGATCATCTCGATATTTCTGATTTTGAACTACGAACCAAAGCCCGTAGTCTGGGTTTTGGTCGGCGTCTTTATTATGCCAAGGGAAATGCGCTCTGGCTAAAAACCCAGATATCGCATAGATCTGATAGTTTAATATCATCTCCACATGCTGAACTAGGCTGGCAACATGAGCTGGATTTTTATCAGGCTCATGCCAGCTCAGGTGATCTAAATTTTTTCCTTCCACATCAAATTATTCAACAGCTTTTCAAGATCAATCATGAACAATTTGAGCAGGCCTTAATTCTGGTCGATGCGCCGGCGCATTTTCAGATCATGCCGCATCAGCAATCCATCACGCAAATTCGGCAACATTTGCTGCAAGCTGTGGAGCCTTTAATCTGCCTGCAAGAATTGGGTTATTTGCATGCCGATTTAAAGCAAGAACATTTTGTAAATAATCAGGGCAGGGTCTGCCTGCTTGATTTTGAGCATGTCCAAATACTCCATCAGAATGACCTGCATGAACTGAATGCGACACCGCGTTATATGGCACCTGAACTGTTTCAAGGCCAAGCTAAAAGCTTACAAAGTGAAGTTTATGCTTTGGGTGTTATTTTTTATGAGTGGTTGAGTGGTCAGCGTTTACAGGCGACAGATTATCTGGATTGGGCCTTTTTGCATTGTCAGCGTCTGAAAGTTGAGTTACCGCAGCACTTACAGGCTTTTCAAGGCTTATTAGAAGAAATGTTAAGTAAGCAGAAGCAGCATAGATTGGCCGATTTTCAAGCGGTTAAAGAATACTTAATGACTGAAATTGAATGAGAAAAATACAATAAAACTCGGATTGTTTCTTATTTAATCAAACGAGTGTTTTTTTATGATAAACGGCTTGTCAGCTGGAAATGATCTCTATAATATACACAGCCATTGGGGACGTGGCGAAATTGGTAGACGCACTGGATTTAGGTTCCAGCGCCGCGAGGTGTGAGAGTTCGAGTCTCTCCGTCCCCACCAATCTATATTTGGGCAACTGGATATTGGGTGGAAGTAGAGGATTGGTGTAATGGTAGCATGACGGTCTCCAAAACCGTTCGTCAAGGTTCGAATCCTTGATCCTCTGCCAAAGTTTGAAAGAAATCCAACGCTAAGTTGGTACCCTGATGGGGACGTGGCGAAATTGGTAGACGCACTGGATTTAGGTTCCAGCGCCGCGAGGTGTGAGAGTTCGAGTCTCTCCGTCCCCACCATCATATTAAAGCAAGGCGAGTGCCTTGCTTTTTTATTGCCTGAAATTTAAGGGCGGTTTTTTAGTACCAGATTTTTGCTGTCATGGTTGATGAACATCAATGCGTTCTGGATTTAAATTCTCCAGCGAATGATCATGCAAGGGCAGAACTTTAGCAAATTTCATGGTATTGCATGCAATCTGCATATTGAATAATTTAAATGTTATATGGATCAGTTCCATTGTGTTCATCAATTTTATATGTTGGTCTAAATAGAGCATTATTTGCTCAATAATGAATTAACTGCTTAATTTTTGATATAAAAGTATTTAGCTTTTTGCAGAACTACTTGTGAATCAGGTCTGATCGCTATAATATACACAGCCATGGGGATATGGCGGAATTGGTAGACGCACTGTGTTCAGGTCGCAGCGCCTTCTAGGCGTGAGAGTTCGAGTCTCTCTATCCCCACCATCATATTAAAGCAAGGCGAGTGCCTTGCTTTTTTATTGCCTGAAATTTGGTAAAGCTGTTGTTATTTATGCGGTATTGTATTCTGATTCCATGCACTGGCTCAGACATCATTTATCAATAATAGTTTCAGCATTTTGAATGCTCATGCTGATCAAGATTAGAAATTTATTTGAGTTTTAATTTGAAATGTTGGAATTGAATCGAAATGATTAAAAATAACGAATGGGCAGTCATATCCTAAAATAAATCAATTTTCGGCAGAAATTTTATAAAAAATTAAAAAATAGAACTAACTGTTTATTTTATAGCGGAATAGATTGTGATTGCTTGTAAAATCGCTTGTCAATGCCGGTCTATCTCTATAATATACACAGCCATTGGGGACGTGGCGAAATTGGTAGACGCACTGGATTTAGGTTCCAGCGCCGCGAGGTGTGAGAGTTCGAGTCTCTCCGTCCCCACCAATCTATATTTGGGCAACTGGATATTGGGTGGAAGTAGAGGATTGGTGTAATGGTAGCATGACGGTCTCCAAAACCGTTCGTCAAGGTTCGAATCCTTGATCCTCTGCCAAAGTTTGAAAGAAATCCAACGCTAAGTTGGTACCCTGATGGGGACGTGGCGAAATTGGTAGACGCACTGGATTTAGGTTCCAGCGCCGCGAGGTGTGAGAGTTCGAGTCTCTCCGTCCCCACCATCATATTAAAGCAAGGCAGATGCCTTGCTTTTTTATTGCCTAAAATTTACTGAACAAAGAAAAGCCCATCGAAATGGGCTGAATAACTGGAGAATAGCGCTGTTAAATCAGTGGAAAGATTAATTTATTTTTCTGTTCTTAAAGAAGCAATCAGGCTTTTAAATGATCTTCAAATTCCTCGCCTAGTTGTAGTGCCAAGGCATTACCTGCCAGATCACAGGTCACCAGGCCATATTCTTTCTTGAAACTGAAACTGAAACCACGATCATCCGCCAGGGTGCGTACCGAATATCCCAATTTTTCTAACCATAGTCGAAATGCAATCAAATTTTTCGCTTTAACCACTTTTTTCACGAGATCACTCCTTCATCATTGTTAAATCTTAAATAAGGGTGAAAAATTATCTTTTAAAGGGCAAATGCCTTTATTTAAATTAATTTAAATGAATTTGTGTATATAGTGAACATCGGTTGATTAAGAAAAAATCAATTTAAACGTTAAGTAAATGATTTTTATCATATTGAATAGGTTGTAACTAAATATTAAGCTTTTATAAGCTATAAATTTGGATAATTAATTTTCTAATTCAATAGCTTATTAGGGAAACAGGTTATTTCCTAATTTTATCAATCGTATGAAATAGAAAATTTCAGATCTACAATGAGAAAATTAAAATCTAATCGATTTATTTATTAAAAGAAAACTGGTTACTGGTTTTCTGATCTTAAGCTCGATTTGCATGCTTTATACTGTCTGAAATGTAATTCTCAAACTGAATACCCGCACCATGACTGAATTAACCATTGAAGACTATGTGAATCAGCAAATTGAATTGATGCAGCAGCAAGGACTTAATCCGGTTGCTGTGATGTTGGGACATGAAGACTGGTTGAGCTTTAGTGTTCAGTCGAAAGTGGCCTATACGCCTTTTGGCAGTGCCCGTCGTTATCAGCCTGCTTTAGGTGGCTTGCTACTGGTACGTATTGATGAAATGCAGGCGGTGCGTGTCGTGACTCAAGG
Organism: Acinetobacter lwoffii; assembly: GCF_024129855.1. Lineage (GTDB taxonomy): Bacteria > Pseudomonadota > Gammaproteobacteria > Pseudomonadales > Moraxellaceae > Acinetobacter > Acinetobacter lwoffii_L. Next base: position 16,523 of record NZ_JAMXXC010000008.1, on the reverse strand, counting down.
TGAACTGGATACTTATGCACAAAGTAACCAGATTCTTTAACATTGCTTCATGCGATACATACGTTGTCAGTTTTAGTGAATAGAATCCAAGAAACTAGTTACTGCTATCCTACATATTATCATTCGGGATCGACATGGCCAATGTCACTTTTAAAGTTGAACGACAGAACTAATGTCATGCTCTGAAAGCAGACATTTTATTTCTATTTTGGTTTACAGTTTAATTTTGAATAATGCCCATTATATTAAATGGGTGCAAATGAGAGAGGGTATTTAAATCTCACTTGTCAAAAATAGACAGTGAATCGTTCATGAAGTACATGGTTAAATATCCCAATACTACAAGCCATATCAGGATAATAATTCCTGCTGCCCAACAGTTTATAGGCCTTTCAACTAAGGTTTCTGCAAGAATTCTACAATCATCTATAATGTTTTGTGGGGTAAGCTTGATAACTAATCAAATACCTAAAGGTACAATAATAATATCGTCTAAATACCCCAGTACGGGAATAAAATCTGGAATTAAATCAATTGGTGAGAAGGCATAGGCAGCAATAATTAAAGCTAAAAGCTTTACAGAATTGGGCGTTCGCTTGTCTTTTGCAATAAGCCAAACAACCAAGATGTCTTTTTTGATTGATTTAGCCCATTGTTTGATTCTTTGATACATAGCAAATATTAAAAGAACTATAGAGATTTAATCATAAGAGAGTTTTCTTAAAACAATATAGATTTTTATTATCCTATTACGACTTTCTAAAATTAACATAATACACGTTATCCGAAATTCTATTTTTTATTATATATAAATCATATCTTTATAGTCTTTTTAAATCCCAATTCTAATGTATTGGGCTTTTTTATTCATTTATTAGGTTCCATGCTGATTATTTAAGCAATATTCCACGAATTTCTTCACTTTTAATCAATATTATCCTATTTTTTGTGAGTCATTATTTCATGTGTTAGAACTGAAATTGGTGCCTAAAAAGTAGGAGACTAGGTTGATTATAAGAAAGGAAAAAATGGCACAAAAAGGCATTTTTTAGATGGAGGATCAACGTGTTCGGACTTGTGCAAAAGTTGTACGTGCCTTTCAATGACATTCTATGCATCGCAAATGACAAATAAGTAAGTCGGCTGAAGCATTATCTTCAGCTTTGAATCCGGTTTAAAACTGATCTTTCAGGGTTCTTAAACGCTGGAATTCTTCCACGCTTTCTGCACGTAGAAAAGGATTGGTTTGCAATTCATCTTCAATACTACTTGGCAGTGTGCACTGGCCTAACATACGCAAACGCTCGATCTGCTCGAAGCGTTCCAGAATTGCCGAATTGTCCGGTTCAACGTGTTTGGCAAACTGTGCATTTGACAGAGTGTATTCATGAGTGCAATACACCTGCGTGCGCGGCGGCAAGGCAGCCAGACGGGACAGAGAATGATACATCTGTTCAAATGTTCCTTCAAAAACCCGGCCACAACCCATGGCAAATAAGGTATCGCCGCAGAACAGCACATCAATTGCATCAATAAAATAAACAATATGGCCGAGTGTATGCCCGGGTACAGCAATTACCTGGATATCTATTCCATGAAAATTAAACTGTTCTTCATGCTCAAGCGGATGGGTGATAAACGGAATTTTGCTTAGTTCTGCCCGTGGGCCATACACAGGCAGATTTTTTCCTTGGATTAACCCCGGCACACCGCCAATATGATCTTTATGCCAGTGAGTCAGCCAGATTTGACTTACAGTTAAACCGTGTTCGGCACAATAGTCTTGTACCAATTCTGCTTCGGTTGGATCAATCACAGCCACCTGATGCGACGCGGTATGTTCAAGCAACCAGATATAATTTTGCAGTGAATTCTGGACATCAATACAGTGAATTTTAAAAGGTATCATAACGCATCAGACCAAATGAGGATTATGGATAAAGTAGCATAATTTCGGATGCTCTGGGGCTTGTCGATATCATCTGATCATCCGCGATTACTTTCATTTATTCCAAATTTGAAAAATTTATAATTCCGGATCATCAATGCTCACCGCATTGCCGATGGTGTAAAAATGCCCGCCGGCTACATGATGAATACTTTTCCACTCTTCAGCCACTTCATGATAATGCCAGTGGCCGTCGCGGAAGACCCGATCATCGGCATAGGCTGCAATCACCTTGCCTATAAACAGGTCATGCATTTGCTGGTTATGCGGCTCAGGAATCAGCTCGCAGAGTATCCAGGCCGCACAGCCTTGTACTACAGGAATATCAGCATCAGGAAAATGAAATAGTTCTACTCCGGATTGTGCCAGTTTGTCCGGCACATCATGCAGGCTCTGCGTACCCAGACGATAGACCATATTCAGTTGTTTCAATGTTGGAATTTGCAGCGCGAAATAACCTGAATTTTCAATAATATTTCGGGTTTTGGTGCTTTTATCCAGAACCACAGTCACTTTTGCGGGGCTGAATTCCAATGCGCATGCCCAGGCTGCTGCCATAACATCTGTATCCTGCTGATCTTGAGCAGATACCAGTACAGTAGGGCCATGGGTAATCAGACGATAAGCTTTTTCTAAGGGAACGCTTTGAATATGGGAGTTTGTCATGCAGCACCATTTGCTCTATTTATTTACTAGGCCAGATTAATGAGATCATTAACATATTCAAGTTCATTCTTGCAAAAAAGCTTTTAAACTAGAGATCGTTATATTCAGGAATTCAAAAAATGAAAATGTACCAGGTCGATGCGTTTACCACGGAACTGTTTAAAGGCAATCCTGCAGCCGTGATTGTGCTGGATGAATGGCTCGAAGATGGTCTGATGCAAAATATCGCCTTGGAAAATAATCTGTCCGAAACGGCTTTTGTTAAAGTCATCGATAGCGATAATTATGCCATCCGCTGGTTTACGCCAACCAAGGAAGTGGATTTTTGTGGTCATGCGACATTGGCCAGCAGCTTTGTACTATTCAATCAATTTGATACGGGGAAAACGATTCATTTTCATGTAAAAGACTTAGGCATTTTTGTAGTCAGTCAGGATGCAGATGGCAAGATCAGAATGAACTTTCCAATCCGTCGTGCAGAGCCTGTTGCTGAATATCCTGAAGCCTTAAGACAGGCCTTGAGCAAACCGTTTAAACAGGTTTATCTGAATGCACAGGGCTATATTATTGAATATGAATCGGTACAGGATGTGCTGGATGAAACGCCTGATTTTGAATTGTTGAAACAGTTGAATGGTAAGCGTACTGCGATTACTGCTCAGAATACCTATTTAGATGTCGCAATTACTTCACAAGATACGCAATACGACTGTATTTCACGTTATTTTGCACCGAGTAATGGCATCAATGAAGATCCGGTAACCGGTTCGATTCATACCGGAATTGCGCCGCTGTGGGCCGAGAAACTCGGTAAAAATGAATTAGTCGCCTATCAGGCATCAGCACGTGGTGGCGTGCTGTATTGTGCCTTGCAAGATCAGGAACGAATTGAAATTTCCGGTTATGGAAAGTTATATATGCAGGCTGAAATCTATCTTTAATTTTTTAATTACATAGATATACATGTCGTCAGGTGAGGCGGCATGTTATTTTGATGGTTCGGCTTGGAATAGATTATTCAGAAAAAGAATCATTCTCTAAGAAGGGCGCGAATAAAAATTTATATTTATAATTTGGATGAAGAATGTTGCTACGTTATAAAAATTTAAGTCTGGCTATTATATTGTCTGGCTGTAGTGTACTAAGTTTTGCACAGCCTGTTTTGGTGAAAACGGAACAGAATATTGAAGAATACCGACTGGATAATGGACTGCGCATTATCTTGGCTCCGAATGATAAAGAAAATAAGATTTTTATGAATACGGTCTATCTGACCGGTTCCCTGAACGATCCTCAAGGTAAGGGCGGACTGGCCCATCTGCTGGAACATTTGGCTTTTAAAGGTACAGAAAATGTCAAAGGGGATGAATTCCAGCGTCGATTGGATCAATATACCTTGATGACTAATGCCAGCACCGATTATTACTCTACCAAATATACCAATGTGATCCGTCCTGAAAAAACTGCGCTGAGTGAAGTCATTTTTCTCGAAGCCGAGCGTATGGACAAGCTGGTGCTTCAGGAAAAATATGTACCGACTGAAATCGATATTGTAAAACGCGAACGTGAAATTCGTCTGGATCAGCCATTTTCGGTATTGATCGATCAGGTGTTTAAATCGGCTTACGGTAATCAGTATTTAGGCCGTTTGCCGATTGGTGACCTAAATGAGCTGCAATCAATCAATATGCAGGAACTAAACCGTTTTTACCGTCAATGGTATGCACCGAATAATGCCTTTGTGGTCATTTCGGGCAAATTTGATAAGGCCGAAGTCTTAAAACAGCTGGATACGCATTTCAGTCCGATTCAATCCCGAAATGTACCAGCGCAAGTGAAAGTCCCAGCGCTTAAACCAGAGCAAATCAAACAGCGTGAATTTACAGTAAAGAAAGGCAGTGATCTGGCCAAGTTTAATCTTTATTTGAATCAATCAGAAGAAAGCATTAAAACGGCTTTGGCTGTTTCGCCAACACTCTATACTTTGCAGCCAAGTGGACATCTCTATCAGAATATGGTGGAAACTGGGAAGTCAACAGCGGTGCAATCCAGTACCTGGCTGGATAAAGACTTTAATCTGGTGTTTATGGGAGCAATCTATGCTCCGAATCATCAGGCACAGGATATTGAAAAGGGGCTGATCCAAGGCGTAGAAAAGAGCCAGCCATTTACCGAAGCAGAATTAAACCGGGCTAAAAATCTGACCCGAAATCAGGCCGACAATATTAAAAATAGTGCGACTGCTTTAGGTTCACGTTTAAGTGATTATGCAGTGGCGTATTCGGGTGACTGGAGCCAGTATTTTAAAGATCTGAGCGCGATTCAAAACCTGAATGTGAATCAGGTCAATCAGGTCTATAAGAATTTTTTAAAACCTGAATACCGTATTTCTGGCAATATTTTACCTACCCCGGAAGATCAGAAAAAAGCGCAGGAACTGGCACAAACAGAAGCACCGGCAAAAACTCTGGATCAACAGACTGAAGCAGAAGAGCCACTGAAAGATGTCAGTGTTTATCAGGCTGAAGTGAAGCAATATGTCCAGGAATCCAAACAGTATTTGTACAGTAAAGACAAACAGATTCAGCGTGGCAAGTTGAAAAATGGCATTAAATACGCGTTGTTTCCGACGACTACCCGCGATGACAAGGTTTATGCCACAATTTCACTGGATTTTGGTACTGCACAAAGCCTGATGAATAAAGGCGAGATTCTGGATCTGACGGCTTATTTGATGTTGCGCTCATCGAAAACCCAAAGCTTGCAGCAGATTGCCGATAAAATTATTGAAGTAGGTGGTTCGGCAACTGCCGGTGCATCCGGCAATGGCCTGACCTTGCAGATCAGCGCCAAAAAAGAAAAGTTTGAAGAGTTTTTCCAGTATGTGGTTGATGTGCTGAAAACGCCGGCATTTGAGCAAAGTCAGTTTGACTTGATCAAGAGTCAAACTTTATCCAGTCTGGATCGTCCTTACACTGAACCAGATACCGTGTCGAGCTTGACGATAGCGCGAACTCTCGAGATCTATCAGCCTGGCGATCTGCGTTTCCATTTCGAGCCTGAACTGGCCAAAAAACAGTATCAGAAAGCGACTCGCGAACAGGTTATGGCACTGTATCAGCAGTTTTTAAAAACCCAGTATGCACAAATCGCGGTCACAGGTGAGTTTAATCCAAAATCGATGCAAAAAACGCTGAAAAACAGTTTCTCAGACTGGAAAGCTACACAGCCTTATGAGCGTCTGAAATCGGAATATCGAAGCTATCCAGCCCAGAAAATTCATGCGTTGTCTGAGCAGCGTGAATTCGGGAGTTATGAGGCATTCATGAGCATGCCGGTCGGCGCAGATCATGCCGATGCACCTGCATTACAGGTGTTTCGATATATTCTGGGTGATTCACAGTTATCGTCACGACTGGCACAAGAGCTACGCGAGAAAAATGCCCTAGTCTATGGTTTTAGTGCAGATGTGCAACTCGATGAATGGGCAGATGTGGGCGCCATGATGATTAGTGCCAATTATACGGCTGGAAAATCCGCACAGGTTTCTCAGGCAGTGCATAAGGTACTCAATGAACTGCTGACACGTGGCGTGACTGAACAGGAAGTCGAAGCGGCAAAAGCCAGTATCTTGAAACAGCGTTTAACTGCACTCGAAGATGATCGCCGTATTCACACTATGTTGATTCCACAGCTGGAAAAAGACCGTAATCTGGTTTACCGGGAAAAACGTGATCAGGCGATTGCTCAACTGAGCAAAGCCGATATTGATGCCATGATCAAAAAATACATCAAGCCGGACCAGCTGGTTGAAGTGATGGCTGATCAGTATGGTAAGCAAGTTAAAACATCATAGTGTTGATAAAAAAATCCCCTCAAATGAGGGGGTTTTTTTATTTACCATATTATTAAAAGCCCAATTTAAGTAACTTTTCTGGTGAACAGGATTCCACCTAAAACACCAGATAATACAGCGCAGGGCAAGCTCCACCAGAAAGTGGCAAAGAGAAAAAGGAAAATACCACCTGATACCAAGATTGATCCTAAAGCGATATCTTTATTAAAGGGTAAGTGGATCATATGTTGGTAATAGTAGGATGCGATTCCACTAAAACAGATCACCAAGCAAGTATATAAAAGCTTTTCTGACAAGGGACTAGCGATCATTTCTTCCCAGAGCATATGTATTTTCCTCCTTTTTTAAGGATCCAGACTCTTATTCTTCTAATTTATAAAACGCTTTAGCATTTTCATAAAAGATCGGCTTTAACGCATTTTCATTGTAGTCCTGAACAATATCGCTAAAGGCATCAATAATGTTGGTGAGTGAGCTGCTGACACTGTCCATTGGAAAGTTGGATGCAAACATCACGCGCCCAGAACCAAAACAGTCTAAAGTATGCTGGATCACGGGTGCGGCACGTTCCACTAATTCCTGTTTACTTGCCAGCCGTTTCTGCGTGTGAAAATCATGTCCCAAGACTGGCATAAACAGACCAGACATTTTGGTCGATACATTTTTGCATTCGGCCAGTTCTGCCAACTGATCTTTCCAGTCTGCAAATATGTGGGTGCGATCTTGTTCGGTCTTGCCTGTAGCTTTGCCCACTTTGCCAAATAAACCTGCGGGCGTACCCAGATGATCCAGCACAATAGGGGTGTTTGGAAAGGCTTTGGCCAGCGCAGTAACATCCGCAATCTGGGTAGAGTACACCCAGGCATCAAAGCTTAAATCTTGCCTGGCCAGTTCTTCAAAGCCCTTCAGGAAATCTGTGTTGCGATAGAGATGCGGTTCATCGGTCCAGGCATGAATCTCTTTATCTGGATGTACTGCAGCCATTTTACGGATGCCCCGAAACTTGGGAGAAGCTTCGCGATGCAATTGAATCAACTGTTTAAAATTTTTCTGCCGCGGATCCGCCGTGGCGACAATTCCACCCAATTGGATAGTGTGCTGATCAAAAGGAAGCCCAGCGATAAAACGGGTTTCATTTACCACACCCGTACCTTTATGGTCATGCCAGCTGGCTTCAACATGCACAATCTGCTCTATTTCATAATGTCCTGCATCTTTCTTGTAATTTGCAGGCAGATAAGGTGCAGTCAGGTGCTGTGTCAGGCCAATGGTCTCAATGACGTCTCTGGGTTTCAACAGTCGAACCATTCTGTCTAGTAATTTGGGATGATTGCCGAACAGCTTTACCGCTAGCGCTGCCGCATGTGGGGTATTGTACGGATCCCATTGGTGGATATGAGGGTCAATGATCGGGAAGGGAAGTTGCTGCATGCTATACCTTGTTTTCGTTTATTTATTATTCAATTTATATAGTGCTTAAATCACTTTAAAGTCAATATGATAAATGACAGCAAATAAAAAAAGCCCCGCGGGGCTTTTCGTATTTTAATCAATGATCATGCCTGTGATCATGGTTATGCTTGTTGGCATGAAACTCTTCATTGTGACGGAAACGTAAATAGTTTTCGAACTGTTCACAGTATTCATCATAGTTATCTTCCAGCATCATTTGAAATTGCTGCAAGATATAAGACATGACCTGATCTTTGGCATCGCGCATTTCATTCCCATCTTTAAAGTTATTCGCTGCCACCCAGGTATTGAAACGGGCAGTACCAAATAACATCGCCGCACTGACTTGACCGCGCTTATCGCTCGGTTTTTCCTGTGAGCCTTTTTCTACGCGACAAAACTCGTTGGCTTGTTGAATAAATTCATCAGCACGTTCAAAGAATGCCGCATTTAACGCTTCTTCTTCGGTTACATCGGTTGCTTCAATCTTTTGAACCATGAATTTGTTCCTAACACTAAAATCTCAATCGTTAATTATAGGCAAAGCCTTGCAGAAACTAAACCTTTGCCTTAATCTAAAAAATAGCCTAAGCATATAAAAGTGAATTCCATGCAGGATGCGATTGCAGTACAAAGCCTAAAAAGTGATATTGCCTTATTGCGCCAGAATATCTGGCCACCGGCAAATCTGGCCAATGTTGAAGGCTTGCCGATTTATTATGGTAGCCAGTCACAGGTAGATGAATACTATAATCAGTGGCTCGGGCTGATTGAAAGGGCACAGGATCTGTTTCAGCCTTTTATGGAAGATGAAATCTTGGATGCGATCCATCTACCGAGTCATTTAAACTTGCCGCTGTTTTATTTTCATGTCGACCGGATTCGCATCAATAAAACCCGTGCCAAAGAATCCAAAACTTTTCGTGGGGTCGCCAGCCTGATCGAAAAATGCGGCCAGTTCGAACCCGAGCAGGTTGCAGCCATGCGGCAGTGGCTTGATAGTGACGATACCGCAGCATTAGTGGCACACCGTGAATTTGTGGATCTGCGCACTTATGTATTTCAGCATGGCCAGAGCGAATATACGCGCACCCGTTTTTATGTGAATGGGATTGTGCTGAGTGTTGAGCCACATTTTGAACTGGTCGATGCACGCGATAAGCCACGCAAGCAACGCAGCGACAGTTATAACGATCCTCTGGCAGACAATAATACCTGGAAAGTATTCGGCAAATATCGCTAGCACAATTTGACCAAGCCCGGTCTTACCAGAAGGGCTTGGTATTTTCTGCAAACTGCTGTAAACGCTCTGCTGCTTCGTTCGACAAACGCTGCTGTTCCGCACTTATCCAGCCTAGCACAAACCAGGCCTTGGCCTGTTGTTTGACATAAGGTCTAAATAATTCGTCTGCTACAAATAGGTCATTATAATGCCCGAGACTTTCCTGCAAGGGTTTTAAGGCTTTTAGATAGGCTTTAACCTCTTTTTCAGGAAATAAGCTTTGCAAGAATTCTACATTATAGCGTAAGCGTTTAACCCGTTTGCGTGTGCGATGTCGGGATTCAATATCCAGTTCTTGATAGTTCTCGGCATCCTGACAGATTTGCTGGTGCAGCTTGCTCAGGCCTTTACACAAAATTTTATGCGAAGACTTGGCTTTACCCTCTGTATTTTCTTGGCTAAAGCTGAATAGTTGCAGCATTAATTCTACTGTGGCAGGACTTCTGAACAGTGTAGTGATATCTGGTTGTTTTTGTCGGTGTGGTGGTAATTTCAGTAAGGGTGAACCTGCTTTTTCTAGTTGTGGAATCAGGCTTTCTCCCAAGGCATCGCGATCTCGGGTAGAACCCAGTTGCTGGAAAATATCCCGCAGCTGTTCTGGCCATTCTGGCTGTACATGTTCAGTTACGGACTGGAAAATTTTAAAGGCACTGCGCAAACGTCGAATCGCAACACGTGCCTGATGCACATGATCACTATTATAATTTTCTGCAGCAATCGCCGTCGCATTTGGGAAAAGATGAGCCAGACAGTTGGTGACAATCTTTTGCAAAATCGTACTGATCTGATCTTTCTGTTCAAGCACTAAGGGAAGCTGATGCTGAACCGGCAGATTCTCTTCGCCATGTAATAAGGCATAACCGCGTTCCGATTTGCTCCGTGTATCTAGCCACAAAGCATAACGCTGAACCCAGGGATGAATGAAATCAATCAATTCACTCAGCTGGCCGGATTTAAGCTCAAATTCGACTTCATAAATATCGATGGCTTGATCATTGTGTCGAATTTCTCCGACATCAAAGGCAATTTCAATCTTACTGTCCAGATGACTTTCTGTGAGTACATACCGTACGACATCTGTTTCAAATTGCAGAATAAGCGGTGTCTCCAGATCACCGAGCGCCTGTTTCAGGATTTTTTTGGCCGGTTTATGTTTGCGATATAACTGAAAATCACAATGTTCCGGAGGACTTTTTAATTCATGCTCAAGTTCAAAACGTTCAAATTGTTGTTCGGTCGCTGCTTTCAGGGTTTGAATCCATTGCTGGTCTTCCAGACGTTGCCGCAGGGCAATCTGATGTTGTTGTAATTGTTGCGCTTCAGTATCAAAGTAGCGTGCACACAGACGATGCCGAGTCGGCTGAAGTTTCTGGATGTCCTGTTCAAATTGCACACGAGACTGTGGCGGAATCTGGAATTTGAGTTCTATTTCTGCCATCGGGTTATTCCTCCGCGATGTTGGTTTTACAGATTAATATAGCCCAAAGATCAGCAGGGGTGTGATGTGCTTCTGCAACAAAAAGCACGCCATAGAAGGCGTGCTTTAAGTATTTCTCGTGATATTTATTTCAATATGTTTATTTCAGGAATTTACGGCTGACCAGGAACTGTTCGGTCGCTTCAAGCAGTTTCTGCGCATAGACTTCCTGCTTGGCGGTCAGCCAGCCCAGCACAAACCAGTCACTTGCTTCCAGTTCGGTCTGCTGAATATAAACTGCAGAAGAGGCCAAGGTTTGATATTCACTGGCTGCCAGTTGTGCATCATTCAGCGCTTTGCTGTATTTCTGCAAATTTTTGACATCATAGATCGTGGTTAAAATCGGAAAGCTGAATTTGAGTTCCTGAATCCGGCTGGCCAATTGATCCAGACTTTCAAAATCGGTGATATCCGTCTGGTTCATTTGTTCCTGCAAGGCTTTATATTGCTGTTGCAAGGTGGTTTGTGCAGCAGTTTTCAGATCCAGAGAAGCATGATCATTATCATTTAAACTAAACATCAGCAATTCCAGATAATGATGCACATTCTGGGTGGATTTGACCAGATTACCGAGTTTCTCCTGCGCATACAGAATATCTTTGCTCAGGTTTTCTGCCGTGGTTGGATTTTGCAGGAAGCCGGCCAAGCTGTTTTGCATGTGTTGCAAATGTTGCAGATGTTCAAATTGCTGCTTAAAGGCCGCCAGTTGATGTGCCCATTTGTCCGAAAGCTGAGGATGCCAGTCTTTGAACAGCAGCAAGGTCAGATATAAGTGATCCAGTGCCAGTCGTGCCTGATCAATATGTTCCTGCTCTGCAACCTGTGCTGCAATCGCCGCGATATTCGGCAATAAATGCTGCATCTGCTGCGCAATCAGACTGCGCATGGTTTTACTGGCGCTGTCTTTTTTGCTGATCTGAAATTCTTTGCTAAGGGTCGCAGGGCTAACGCGCTGTGAAGTGGCCAATAAATTGCCTATTTCTACTTTGCTGCGTACATCGAGCCAGAGCTGGTATTTCTTGACCCATTCAAAACTAAAGGCCAGCAGATGTTGAATTGAACCATTTTTTAGTTCGAACTCAACTTCATGTACTTCTTGCTCAGCATCCTGTGTGCGGATCTGTCCAATATCGAAGCTGACTTCGATCTGGGTATCTTCATAGTCAATTACCCTTAACGTACGGGAAATATCGGTTTCAAACTGGAGTTGTAGCTGGTCGAACTGATTGCCGAGCGCATTGCTGAGAATTGTCCCGGCTTCTGGAAATTTTTTATAAATATCTAAATCCAGTTCAGGAGATGCAGTTAATTCCCCTAGATCATGATTATGTTCAAAGCGTTCGATGTGGCTTTTTCCGGCCGCTTTTAGGGTTTGAAACCAACGTGTACCTTCCAGACGCTGACGTAGTGCCACCCCATGCCGGGCCAGTTGACGGTCAGCAGTATCATAATATTTGGCTTGAAGCTGGATCTGTTGAGACTTTTTCGGATCAAGTGCCTTCAGCAGCGCAGTGCGTCGTGCCACAGGAATCTGGAACTTGAGTTCAACTTCAACCATGATGATCATCCTATCTGTTCAGTGCAATTAAGCACTGAATCTTCACTTGAATAAGGTTTTGAAATGAGGCGGACAGCAGCCGCAATTATATTTTTAGATTTGTGCGCAGCAGATTGTAACCAAAATCAAAATGCATGTAAGACTTGACTGAACATAAAAAGCTTAAACAGAACTTTTAAGATTGAATTTCATCGGTTCATTTTAGGCTAAAACGATCGGATTCAGACGTTCAGGGGGATGTTCAAGATACATTGAAGCGCGAATCAAAAGGCTGTTATTTGGCTAAAATATACGCTAAGGTAAAACAAAAACGTCAGGATGATGACAGATGAATGTACAAGTACAACCAGAAAGTAAGAATGAGGTGGTGGCTCAGCCCCAGATGCCGATTAAAAATTATCATGAATTTTATCGCTTCTATTTGACCGAACATCGGCATATTATCAGTCGCCGTCTGCACGTGGCCGGCAGTAGCATCGGTTTATACTGTTTTGCTAAAGCCATTCGTCAAGGCAAGCCGCGATATTTTGCCTATGGTTTACTCACGGGTTATGCTTGTGCTTGGGTCGGACATTTTATCTTTGAGCGCAATAAACCGGCCAGTTTCAAACAGCCTGTATATAGCTTTATCTCGGACTGGCGCATGTTTGCCGATGTCCTGCGTGGCAATATCAGTCTGATAGACCGTAAATACGATAAAATTTCCAGTTGAGCCAGAATGACTTTTATCGGAATGTGCTCACTTAAAGCATGAAATTTCGATAAAAGCCTTGCAAGTCTAGAATTATTATTCTAATAATTATGTTATTGCAGATTTGGTTTTTTGATCAACCATTATATTTTAGTCATACATCAGTTTTCCAAGCCTGGAGCGACCTTCTCCGGGCTTTTTTTATGTCTGTTTAATATCAATAAAATTTTAAGATTTTGCTGATGCTATTATGTAAATAGTCATAGAAGCTTTTATGCGGATGTGTGCTGAAAGTAAAAGATCCTTTCTGGCTTTGAAACGTCTTCCCACAAACGAAGGACTCAAAACCAGAAAGGATCGGGTATTACCAACACAGGTATTTATTTTTCTGTTTATTGTCTGTGTCTAAGACTATTTAAGTCGCTTCGTGCCGATTGGGCTATCCCTGAAAATGGGTATTTTTAACATTCATTAATTTGAGTGCGCTTGAACTAGGTGAAAAAAAACAAAAAAATCGCTCTTAGAATTTTGCAACTTCTCCACCAAGTTGTCTGCAAAATCCTAAAAGCGTTTGTCGGAGGGCGTAAGTATTAACACGTTATAATTATTGTTATAAAGCGATTAAAACGTAGATTTAATAGCCGGTATATCCCTGAAAATGGTGATATTTAAAATTTAACGGATAAATTGTACTAAAAAACTGCAAATCTGTTGTTGCCCGCGGTCTCAGAAACAGCAGGACTGCGGAAATCTAGCGGAGTTATGCCTATAATAGAGCCATTCTAGGAAATGGCGAGCAAGATGCGCGGTTTATATTTAATTACCAATGATGATCCATTAGAGCTTTTATTAGCGAAGTTGGAAGGTGCAATGGCCAATGGTGGTGTTGCGGTCTTGCAATATCGCCGTAAAAAAGTGGCGAAAGAAGATCAAATTTACGAAATCGAGTACATGAAAGCCATGTGTGCTGAATATGGCGTACCTTTCGTGATTAACGATGATCTGGAAATGGCGGTTAAATACGGCGTGGGTGTGCATTTAGGCCAGGATGATGGTTCGATTGTCGACGCTGTTGCGCGTTTGCCTAAAGGCGTGTTGATTGGCCGTAGCTGTAATAACTCACTTGAGCTGGCTAAACAGGCCATTGCCGATGGTGCGAATTATGTGGCATTTGGAGCAATTTATGCGACTGATAGTAAACCTGAAGCGGGTAATATTGGTCTTGAAACCTTAAAACTGGCCAAAGAAAAATTGAACGTGCCTCTCTGTGCCATTGGTGGTTTAACGGTTGAAAATTCAAAGGATGTCATTGAGTCAGGTGCGGATTATTGCGCGGTGATTAGTGATATATTGGGACTTCCTATGAATGCCATTCCTGAACGTTTAGATGAATGGTCTGCGCTTTTTCAAGCTACAGCATAAAATTTTTTGATTGATTTAATTTTGAGTCGAGTGCCTTCATGAGCTTATCTCCAAAGCAAGAACAATTGTTCAAACAAGCCAATAAACATATCCCGGGTGGCGTCAATTCACCTGTACGCGCATTTAATAGTGTCGGTGGGACGCCGGTCTTTATCGAAAAAGCCCAAGGTGCGTATCTTTATGATGTCGATGGCAAACGTTATGTGGACTATGTGGGTTCATGGGGGCCGATGATTTTGGGTCATGCGCATCCTGCGATTATTAAAGCAGTTCAGGATGCTGCGGTCGATGGTTTGAGTTTTGGTGCGCCTACAGTCCATGAAACTACGCTTGCAGATATTATTTGCGAGATCATGCCATCGATTGAACTAGTGCGTATGACCAACTCGGGTACAGAAGCAACCATGACCGCGATTCGTTTAGCACGTGGTTATACTGGCCGTGACAAGATTGTAAAATTTGAAGGCTGTTATCACGGTCACTCGGATTCATTATTGGTAAAAGCCGGTTCAGGTTTATTGACCAGTGGTGAAGGGGAAGCGACGTCTGCAGGTGTGCCGGCGGATTTTGCAAAACATACGCTGACACTTCCATATAACGACATCGCGACTTTAAAAGAATGCTTTGCCAAATTCGGTTCAGAAATTGCCGGCGTGATTGTTGAGCCTGTGGCAGGTAACATGAACCTTGTGAAACCGATTGATGGTTTCCTGCAAGCGATTCGTGATGTCTGTGATGAGCATGGTTCAGTGTTTATCATTGATGAAGTAATGACCGGTTTCCGTGTCGGTCTTGGCGGTGCGCAAGCACATTATGGCGTTACTCCGGATTTAACCACTTTAGGTAAAATCATCGGTGCAGGCTTACCAGTGGGTGCTTTCGGTGGTAAACGTGAAGTGATGGAATGCATCGCGCCATTGGGTAAGGTATACCAAGCAGGTACATTGTCGGGTAATCCACTGGCAATGCGTGCCGGTATCGAGATGTTCAAGCATTTACGTACCGAAGGTTTTTATGAAAAATTAACCGCACAACTCGAAAAATTGCTCGCCGGTTTACAAACTGCTGCTGATGAAGCAGGCATTTCATTCAAGACCCAACAAGTGGGCGGTATGTTTGGTCTTTACTTTACCGATCAGGAAGATATTACTAGCTTCGACTCTATGCTGAAATGCGATGTCGATGCGTTCCGTAAATTCTTCCATGGCATGTTAAATCGTGGCGTAAACCTTGCACCATCTGCTTTTGAAGCAGGATTTATTTCTGCTGCGCATAGTGATGAAGATATTGCTTACACGATTCAAGCGGCTAAAGAAACTTTTGCTGAGATGAAAGCGTAATACCTCTCCCAAACCCTCTCCTTAAAGGAGAGGGCTTTCATCTATCGAATAGAAATGAAAATTTAAAGACTTCCTCCAGTATTCTTGCGCTATATATGGCTCAGGCTTAGGGGGAATTACATTTAAAATTAGAGATCATTTTCATGCAAACCAAACATTATTTGACTTTAAGCGATGCGGAATTTTTATTAGATCAAGCCCATCAATATGCCATTCAGAACAGTTTTAATGTCAGTATTGCAGTCGTAGATGAAACGGGTAATTTGCTTGCGATGAAGCGTATGGATGGTGCAGCACCGATGACTGCAAATCTGGCCGTCGAAAAGGCTAAATGTTCAGCTATGAGTCGCCATCCCTCCAAACTGTTTGAGGATATTATCAAAGGCGGACAGATGGGTTTTCTGACCATGGAAACTTTCTCAGGAATGTTGGAAGGTGGTGAACCGATTCTGTATCAAGGCCAGCTCGTCGGTGCGATGGGTGTGTCGGGTGTGAAGTCGTTTGAAGATGCGGAGATTGCACAGGTAGCCATTGAGAAATTTTTGGCTAAGCAAAGCTAATCCAAAATAGAAATTGATCAGCTTAATTTAATAAAATCATTCAAAGTTGTACCAAAATGAAGCGTGGAACGTGAAATATCAACTAAAAAGCCCAATCGCTAATGAGTGGGCTTGTCTATATACAATAAAGTTATAATTTAAAAAGGAAATCAAAAGATGTTATTCACCAATTAAAATGTCTATGCGATAAACCATTTAAAATGTCCTGTTTTTAACCACAAGAGTCAAGCACAGGATTTAACTTTCTTTGTTCAATAACAGCTTTCTGAGC